>CAXMPH010000109.1:0-5127 GCA_964195055.1 uncultured Chthoniobacterales bacterium
TGGCTGAATTACCCGAGTTATTCCTTGGGCGAGCAATCCGGCAAGGAGGATCGCACTTTTGACTTGGGCACTGGCCACCGGTAGTCGGTAGGTGATTCCTTGCAGTTTGGGGTTCCCCTCGACCAGTAGGGGAGGGCAGTCATTGGTGCCTTCCGATTTGAGGTGGGCTCCCATCTGGCGCAGCGGCTCCATGATACGGCCCATCGGACGACGGGTGAGGGATGCATCACCGGTCAGGCGCGATTGGAACGGCTGAGAAGCGAGTAATCCGGAGATCAATCGCATGGTGGTACCTGAATTGCCGCAATTGAGGTGGTCCTTGGGTGGATGAAAGCGACCGGAGCAGCCGTGCACGAGAAATTCACTCTTACTTTTTTCTTCGATGACGACGCCGAGTTGGCGTAAGACGGCGATGGTTTGGAGGCAGTCCTCACCCGAAAGAAAATTGTGGAGGGTACAGGGCCCATCCGAAAGTGCTGCCAGCATCGCAGCACGGTGTGAGATGCTCTTGTCTCCCGGAATCTTGATCTGTGCCTCAATTCGTGGGGCACGGCGGACGCGTATTTCCATGATCAGATGTCCTCCATAATGTGGTTTCGGCGGGATTGTGCCGCTTCGAGGAACTGAGCAATTTGGTCCATCTTGTCGATCTCCAGAGATTTTTGGATGGATTGGAGGAGGCGGACAAGCACCCCCAAGGCGCGGGCTGTTTCGACTCGGTTGTGTGAAAGGATGGCGGTCCACAGTTCCGGAGATCCCGAGGCCACTCGGGTTGTATCTCGGAATCCTCCAGCACAGAGTGATTGCCAAGAGGGATTTTCTCCGGCCAGAATTTCTACGAGAGCGGCGGCGGCCACGTGGGGAACATGACTAATCAAGGCGGCGGCACGATCATGTTCGCTGGGGCTCATCTCGCGGACTTGGGCCCCAAGGGATGTCCATAGATTTTTGGCGGCCTCGACCATGTTCGGGCGGGTCTCGGGGGTTGGAGTGATGACACACCACGCCCCCTCGTACAGATCAGCTCTCGCGGCCTCCCATCCGGTTGTTTCCGAGCCACACATGGGATGGCTACCGACAAAATTTCCCTGAGACGAAAAAATTTCTCCCAGCTCTGCCACTACCGTAGATTTCACGCTTCCTACGTCGGTAACGAGGCAATCGGGAGAGACGCCCGGAACCGCTAGGCGGGCTACCTCAGCCAATTTGTCTACCGGCACGCACAAGACAATCGCCTCGGCTCCCTTTGCCACAGCGGCAGCGTCGGTCGAACAAAAATTTGCGAGATTTGCCTCTTGGAGGGATTCGAGGGCGCTCTCTCGTCGACCCCAGACTCGCAGGGATAGTTGAGGAGAACGTTGGCGCAGGGCCAAGAGGAGAGATCCGCCCATCAGCCCCGGGCCGAAGATAGCGATGCTTTTTTTAAAACCGCTCATGTGGCGGCTACCATGACAAGGCGCCGTTGGTATCTCGGTCTGGAGAAGCGCAAGTCAGGGGACGAGAAAAATGCGTCCGGTGTAGGGATCTTTAACCTCAGTGCCTGGCGGGAACCCTCGGACATCGACGAAGCCAGCATTGGGAGCATGTGGGCTGGTAACAAACCCTGGCTTTCCAGGAACGGGAATTCCGTAGGAAATCTCTGGAGTTGGGAGGCTCACTGGGGTTGGAGCTTGCACCGTTGTCTGCCCTCCCAGGGGAGTAACTAAGGCCATATCAGTGGCGCCGACCATAGCCGTGTCACCGGCCAAGGGTGTTAGATTGGGATTGGCGGGCTGCTGCATCACTTGCGTCCCGCCGAAGCCATAGCGGTTTCGTGTGGTGCTGGCGGGTTTTTCAGTCTGACAGGCCGCAAGAAATAAGAGAGTAAGCAGGAGACAGGGAACTGTCATGGGGACGCGTTTCATAGGTTCTAAGGGACCAGAGAGGTTGAGCTAATTCAAGGTCAAAACGTCATTAAACGGTTCCAACTAAGCTTCACTTGCTGTTTCCTGCCATAGCTTCCCTAAGGTTGCCCGCGATGAGTCCATCAAAGAGGGCTTTCCCGATAATGGTGCCCGAGAGGTTATCGATTTTCTCGAGGCGTACTAAGTCCTCAGCCGAGGAGACTCCTCCACGGGCTATGACCGCACAATCGGTGCCGGCAACAAGTTTCTCCATCGCCAGCACGTTGGGGCCTTGCAGCATACCGTCCGTGGCGATGTCGGTGTAGATAACGGCAGCGACTCCGAGGGCAGCAACTTGCTTAGCTAAATCCTCTGCTTGGAGGGAGGTTGCTTCGGTCCAACCACGCACGGCAACGAGGCCGTCGCGGGCATCAATGCCTACCGCGAGTTTTTCTCCTCCGAAGCGAAGGACGGCGTCCGCCACAAAATCCAGCGACTCGGCGGCTCGTGTACCTATGACGACGCGGGCGGCGCCGGCCAAGAGGGCTTGCTCGATCGCTGCTTCGCTCCTCATCCCTCCCCCGAGTTGTAAAGGGATCTTGATTGTCTCGGTGATGCGTTGAACCACTTCTAGGTTGGACTGAACTCCGCTGAAGGCTGCGTCTAGGTCAACCACGTGAAGCCAATCACCACCGCGCGACTCCCATTGGCGAGCCACCTCCGGTGGATCATCTGAGTAGATGGTTTTGCATTCTGCTTTTCCTTGCTGCAGGCGCACCGCTTGCCCTGACATCAAATCGATTGCTGGATAAAGTAACATTTTTTTAATTCTTTCCTTTTAATTCTTTGACAAAGTTTTTCAGTATCTGAAGTCCAATTTTTTGACTTTTTTCTGGGTGGAATTGCATGCCGCGGACTCGTCCTTGTCCGGCGGCAGCGGCGAACTCCAGACCGTGGTTGGAGGTGGCGGTAACGATGCGGGGGTCGTTTGGCAGAGGGAAGTAGGAGTGAACAAAGTAAAGGTGCGCCGGATCGGGCAAGTCTGCGAAAATTTGATCCGCCTTCTTCCACCCAAGCTGATTCCATCCCATGTGGGGTACCTTGAGTCCGGTGTGGCGGGGAAATTTTACCACTTGCCCAGACCAATGACCTAAGCCGGCTTGGTCGGGCGATTCTTCACTACCTTCGAATAAGATTTGGTAGCCGAGACAAATCCCCAGATAGGGACGGTCCGCCAACAACCATTCTTTTAGGGCCTCGGTAAGTCCTCGTTCCTTCATTCTGCGAGCGCAGTCGCCGAATGATCCGACTCCAGGGAGAACCACCGCATCACACGAGTCCATCGCCTCGGGAGTAAGGCACCGCACCACCTTAGCTCCCGCTTGTTCAAGAGCCTTCTCCACGCTACCTAGGTTGCTGCTCCCATAATCAATGAGGGCGACGCGGGGAGCTTTCTCGGCGTCGCACTTGCCCTCACCAGCCATGCTTAGAGCATACCCTTGCTGCTGGGTACGCCCTGCACCCTTGGGTCGATTTGGGTTGCCTGATCGAGAGCTCGGCCAAGTCCTTTGAAGACGGCTTCGGCCATGTGGTGAGAGTCACGCCCGTCGAGCAGAGCCACGTGAAGGTTGAGTCCGCCCTGTACACTGAAGGCGCGGAGGAATTCCTCGAGGAGTTGAAAGGGAAAGTTCTCGATCGGAGCAACATCTTCGGGAGTGTCGTAAGCAAGGAAAGGACGGCCTCCGCAGTCAAGGACGACCCGGGCGAGGGCATCGTCCATGGGAAGGAGACACCACCCGTAACGGACAAGTCCCACCTTGTTGCCTAGGGCTTCGCGTAATGCTTGCCCAAGAGCTAGGCCGACATCTTCCACCGTGTGATGGGCATCAATGTGAAGGTCTCCTTCGGCCTTCAGGTCTAGGTCGAAAAGTCCGTGCTTGGCCCAAAGAACAAGCATGTGGTCGAAAAAACCGATCCCCGTCTGCACTTTGGATTGGCCGGAACCGTCTAGGACCAAGCGTAGTTGGATGTCGGTCTCCTTGGTCCGGCGTTTGACGGTGGCGTGGCGATTCATTAGATAGAACCTTAATTTTTCTGGGCCTTGGCCGCGGCTCTTCGGGCGGCATCTTGTTCGGCGCGGCGCCTTTTCTTGTCCTCTTCGGCTTGAACTTTTTCTTCTTCTTCTTTGATCTTTTGCGCTGCTTTGAGCTGGGAACCTAAATTATCGATCATGATCAGAGTGGGGTTCTCCACCCATAGGTCGTTAGCCCTTGCCAGGTTAACCTCGGCTACTTGGAGTTGGCCACTGACCAAAGCGCTTTGAGCGTCTTGGGCCGCCTTGATGCCGTCTTGCATGGCGATAACGTCGATGGTGTCTAAGCGAGCCCTCTCTGTTCCCGCCAGTTGGGATATTTCAGTTAATACCTTTGGGTCGGCGATGAGCGGAATCCATTTGGTTCCACTTCGTTGGGCGGCAGCGAGACGGCGATCACGCGCGGCTGCTTCTCTGGCAATGCCTTGCTCCATTTGGAGGCGTCGGTCGGCACTGGCTAGTTTGAGTCCTTCTACTTGGTTCCTCTGCCTTATTTCAATATCAGAGGTCATCTTGTTGATCATGGTCTGCATCCGGCCAAGGGCCTGACGAGCCAAAAGAATCCCCTCAGGATAAGAGGTGGTTGCGGCACTCTGCTTTTCTAATTTTTCGAAGGCGACCATGACTTTGACCGGGTTACGGTCGGACAAATCTTTCATCTTGGCCAGTTGGAGACGTCCGCCCGATTCCGGTTGGTCTGCTCGGAACTCTGATTGGCTGACCCAAGTGCCATTTATTTTGACTTCCCCTTGGCGAAGACGTGTTTGGTCTTTTTCCAGTTTGGCAGCCAGTTCTCGCGCCGCAGGCATATGCTTGCTGTAACCGTAGTTTTGCATAAACGGTCTGACTGTTTTAGCCAGGAGGATTTGATAAGGCTCGGCATCGTCCGCGGTAAGGGGAATCTTGATTTTCTCCAACTCGGCAAAGGCGATGTCGTCTTGGGCGGACTTGCGAAACTTAGCGATATCGGATCGCGAATAAGATTTTTGTTCGAGAATAGTCGGAGTGGATTGCACCTCGATCAGGATGTTTTCTGGGGTGACTAGGACGATATCTCCCTCGATTCGACTTCCATCATTCAAGGTGATCCAGTCGGCGAGTAATCCCGTGGGAAGGAGGATCGAGAGGGCACAAAAAACATTTCTCAACATA
>CAXMPH010000110.1:0-4864 GCA_964195055.1 uncultured Chthoniobacterales bacterium
TCGTTCTCTTTTCCTCGTCCTCCATGAATTTCAGTGACAGCGTTATTACTGACCTGAATAAAGACGCTCCGAAGAAGTAAATCAGCTTTTCCCACCTGCCGCCGCGGTAACGCGGCGGCTTCTTTTTTATGCTGACTCTCTCCCAACTCGCTGGCCTCGTGGGTGGTTCCGCTCCTCCGAGGGACGAAAATCTCGAAATCACTGGTTTGGCCGGACTTTCCGAGGCTCAATCTGGTGAGGTATCCTTTTTCGGGCATCCTCGCTACGCCGCAGAACTCAAGGCCACTCAGGCCACCGCTGTTCTCGTTCCCCGGGACTTCGACGGGGTGACCAATGCCGTCTGTATTGAGGTGGATAATCCCTCGGCGGCCTTCACCGCGGTAACAGAGAAGTTTCTTCCTCCGCCCGAAATTCCCCAACCGGGTATCCACCCCTCGGCGGTGGTGCATGAGGAGGCTGAGGTGGCCGCCGATGCCTGCGTGCGTGAGAATGCCGTCATTATGGCTGGAGCGGTCATTGGGGCGCGTAGCGTTGTCTCCGCTGGTTCTTCGGTTGGGCGGGGAGCTAGCCTGGGGGAGGATTGCCTCCTCCATTCTCATGTGGTGGTTCAGGACGCCTGCGTCTTGGGTGATCGAGTCATTCTCCACAGTGGGGTCGTGGTCGGTTCCGACGGATTCGGCTACGAAACCAAGAACGGTCGCCACCACAAAATTCCTCAAAGTGGTCTGGTGGTAATCGAGAACGATGTTGAAATCGGGGCAAACACCACCATCGATCGCGCCCGTTTTGGTCGCACCGTCATTGGGGAGGGAACCAAAATAGATAACTTGGTCATGATCGCGCACAATGTGGTGATCGGTCGCCACTGCATTATTTGCGCTCAGGTGGGAATCTCCGGTAGCACCACCGTAGAGGATCATGTCGTCCTCGCTGGACAAGCGGGAATTGTCGGGCACATCAAGATCGGCCAAGGCTCGATCGTGGGAGCGCAGAGTGGGGTAAGTAATGACCTTGCTCCCAAATCGATTGTGGTGGGCAGCCCGCCCCGTCCGATCGGGGAATGGAAGCGCAGCGTCATCCGAGTCGACCGGTTGGCCAGTCTTTACAGTCGGGTGAAAAAGCTGGAGGCACCTCCGAGCGCAGACTGATGGTTTTGCTCGTTCTTTCGACTTTTCCGGATGCTGATACGGCAGGGGGAGTCATCCGTTCTCTGGTCGAAGAAAAACTGGTGGTTTGCGGAAATATTATTCCCGGAGTGCGCTCGATCTATGCTTGGGAAGGAAAGATCGAAGACACCTCTGAAGTTCTGGTAGTTTTGAAAACCAGCGGTCCCGTCTTCGCCAAGCTGGAAAAGCGTTTGGCCAAATTGCATCCCTACGACATTCCTTCTATTGTTGCTTTCGAAGCTGGGGCGGCTTCTCGTCCTTACGCCAAGTGGGTCGAGGATTACCTTGGCTGAGCTGGAGACCAACCTTCCCCTAAAATGAAGGAAATCAGAAAATAGGACTTACTTCGGCCTCGGTTCTAAATTTTATCGGATCTGACCTAGCGGCCGACTATGGTCTTATGGCTCTAAAGTTTTCAAATAAATCACTCGTTCCCATGACTATCCTTGACCGTATTTTGCCCGACGTGCGCCGTGAACTTGATGCGGCACGTGCCCTTGTTCCTTTGGAGGAGATGGTTGAGCGCGCCGCCGCTGCCCCTCCAGTGCGTGATTTTGCCGCGGCCTTGAGCGGGCCCGGCTTTGGACTGATCGCCGAGGTCAAACGCCGCTCGCCCAGCATGGGAGAGATGCGACCGGAGAATGCCGAGGCGGCTGAGCAGGTTTACCAAGTTTCCCCCTTGGTCCGAGCTGTTTCTGTCTTGACCAATCAAGCCCACTTTGGCTCTGGGATGGAGGACCTCGAGCGAATTGCGGCAAAGTCGACCAAGCCGGTTTTGCGCAAGGATTTCATCCTCGATCCTTACCAGATTTATGCGGCTCGGGCGGCTGGGGCGGACGCTGTCTTGCTCATGGCAAATGTTCTAACCCAGGAGCAAATGGGCCAACTTTACCATGTCGTGCTCTCTCTCGGCATGTCCGCCCTTTTCGAGGTGCACGAGAAATTGGAAATTGAGGCACTGCCTGATCATGCCCAAATTGTGGGAATCAATAGTCGAAAATTTAAGTCACAAGAAGGATTTGTGGCGGCCGGACAAAGCAGCGATGAGGATTTTACCTTGGATTTTTCCTCCTTCGAGTTGGCCTCCCATCTTCCCTCCGGTAGTATTCGGGTGGCGGAAAGTGGAGTGACCCCGGCCACGGTGGCGCCTTTGGCCCGACACTTTGATGCCGCTTTGGTGGGAACCTCTCTCCTGCGGGATCCGCGTGGGGTAAGTGAATCTCTGGAAGAGTTTGCCCGCGCGCTTGCCGGGATAGGCGTCTAAAGGGCATTCTCTCGAAGAATATGCTGGGCAAAGATTACCTTCGCGACGTCAGTGAGGCCCCAGAGACCCCGCTGGACGTTTCCTTGCGTCCTCCCATGTTTGCCGAGTTTGCGGGCCAGCATCGGGTGGTGGAGCGACTGGAGTTGATGGTCGATGCCTCGCGCCAGCGCGGGGACGTCTTGCAGCATATCCTTCTCTCCGGACCACCAGGTCTCGGTAAAACTACCCTCGCTTTGATCCTCGGCAATGCCATGGGAGCCGAGGTTAAGTGCACCAGCGGCCCCACCATTGAAAAAGCAGGTGACTTGGCTGGATTGCTGACCACCCTTCCTGAAGGGGCGATTCTTTTCATCGACGAAATCCACCGACTGCAACCGGCGATTGAGGAATACCTCTACCCAGCGATGGAGGATTACAAGGTCGATATTATCATTGACCAAGGGCCAAACGCACGCAGCGTGCGACTTAATCTCCCAAAATTTACCCTGATTGGAGCCACCACCCGCTCAGGTATGATCAGCGCCCCGCTCCGCTCGCGCTTTGGCATGACCTGCCGGCTGGATTACTATCCGGCCGAGGAATTGGTTAAAATCGTCGAGCGCAGTGCCGGTTTGCTTGATGTGGATATCAACACGGGTGGCGCGCAGGAAATCGCCAACCGCGCCCGCGGAACCCCACGTATCGCTAATAATCTTCTCCATTGGTGTCGCGATTATGCTCAAGTCAGGGCTGAGGGCCTCATCACATCCGAGTCGGCCTCCGCGGCCCTGGCCATGCTTGATATTGATGGCGATGGGTTGGATGAGATGGACAAGCGTATTCTCGAGGCCATCATTTTCCGCTTCGGCGGCGGTCCGGTCGGTCTTAGTTCGCTGGCGGTGGCGGTCGGGGAAGAGTCTGGAACCTTGGAGGAGGTTCACGAACCCTTTCTCATCATGCGCGGCTACCTTCAACGCACGCCCCAGGGGCGGGTTGCCCTGCCTCTAGCTCATCAAAAATTGGGAGCACCGCCTCCGTAGGCCACCGGAACAGGGAAGCTCTTCAAGGGCAAACCCTCCGCATGATGGCCTCGATCACGGTCTCGGTTGGAAGGTCTTTCATGCTGAGGCTTTTTCTGGTGGCGTCTTGAGCCGGCAGAGCAATCACTTGGTGCTGCGGTTCGTCGCTCGGGGGGCCGTAGCGCTCGGGTCGGCTCCGCGGGTGGAGCAAGGCTAGGGTCGGGGTGCCGAGGGCGAACCCGAGATGCATCACCCCAGTATCGCTGGAGACCAAAAGTTGGGATCTTTCCACCACCGCGGCCGTTTCCTCCAAGGTGGTTTGGCTGCAGAGGTTGACCAGGCCGGGACACTGATGAGTCACCCTCGCGGCCGCTTCGTCGTTATCAGGTCCGCCGGTGATGACCACCTGTAGGTTAGATTGTTTTTGGATCTGCTGGATGACGGCGATGATCTTTTCGGCGGGATAGTCACGGTAGGCTAAGTTTTTTCCGCCGCCGACTTGCCAGGTGAGAAAGGGCTTTTCTATCCAGGGCTGAAAGCGTTGCCGCGCCGCCTCTCTCTCCTCTGGCAGGACTTGGTAGATCATCGACGAAGGAGCTTCAGTCAGGCCTCCCGCTTCTCGAGCCACTATTAATGTCTCTTCCACGGCATGGACCTTTGTCGTGCTCACCACGGGATGGGATACGAGAAATTGGAACATTCCAGCGTGGCGGACCGAGGCGACAAAATTATTTCGATTGAGGAGATACCCCATCGGCACCGTGTCTTGATTGACCCGAAGGGCCACCACCAAGTCGGGGCGTTTTCGACGGAAAGCCCCAAGCAATCGGGCCTGGCCTAAGGGCGACTTGCTCCAGGGAAGGACCTCGTCGACGAAAGGGTTGTGCTGGGCAATCGTCATCCGTCGATGATGGGCAATGACAGCGAGGTGCGCCTGAGGAAACCCGAGCTTAAGGCAGCGTATCGCCGCCGAATCAAAAAGGCCGTCGCCAATGCCGGTGCAGGCAAATACCGCAATGACACGTGGCTGGGAGGGGAGCGGTCCCTTTCCTGGGGGGCGGACGGCAGCGAGACCTTGGAAGGCAGTCCACTGGACGTTTTTCGTAAAATTATTCCACATGGTTTGGAGAATTCGGTGCTGGGGTGGGAGTCCCTCATCTCTATTTGAGCGAGGAGTGGGATACCATCAGGTTAGTTAAATTTAATATCGCGGGACGGGCGAAGTAAAAGGCAAGATCGGCTCATGAATCCGCCGGCGGCAAGTCCCTCTAAAATGGCCTTCGTCTTCGTCAGCATGCCTGTTGGGGGAGCGGAGGACTTTGCTCTCTCCATCGCCCGCTATCTCGACGCGGAGTTTCAACCACATTTCGTCTGCCTCCGAGAACTTGGACAATTAGGTGAAGAGGCAAGGGCTGCGGGCTGGCCGGTTCATCTCG
>CAXMPH010000110.1:4881-5123 GCA_964195055.1 uncultured Chthoniobacterales bacterium
TTAATATTCGACGTTTTGCTGCTTGGCTAAGGCAGGGTGAATTCCAGTTGGTCCACTCCCAGAACCATCACGCTCATATCTTCGCGACCAAGGCAGCCCGCCTTGCTGGAATTCCATCGGTGGTTCATCAGCAGAAGACACTGACGGGCCTCCCTTGGCGTCGCCGGCGCATTTTTCGTGGTTGCCTTGAGCGGTCTGACCGGGTTGTCGCCCTTTCTCAACAGATTGCCTCGGATCTCTCG
>CAXMPH010000111.1:0-5014 GCA_964195055.1 uncultured Chthoniobacterales bacterium
CATCCGCAGCCGGGGCAAGACCTCGACGAGAGAAAGTGGATGAGGCAGCATGGCCCGCTCCGCATGACTTTCTCCCGCGCCACCCTTCGCGAGCTCCCCCCCACCCTCCGCCTCGCCGCCCCGATCACGGCGGGACAGGTCGGGCAGATGCTCATGGGAGTAGCGGACACCATCATGATTGGTCGGGTGGGAACCCTTGCCCTGGCAGCCTGTGCCTTTGCGAACAACATCCTCATTGTCGTGGCGGTGGCCGGTTACGGGGTGCTCACGGTGGTCTCGATCCGGGTCTCCCACGCTCATGGTGCCGGAACCTCCCCCGTCATGGCCCAAGCCCTTCATGCTGGTATCGGGCTCTCTGTCTTCGGGGGGATTGTGGCGGCGCTCTTTCTTCACTTGGCCTATCCCGCCTTTGATTATCTCGGTCAGGCCGCTGGGGTGGTCGACGAGGCGCGTAGCTATACCGTGATTGTGGGGTGGTCCCTCATTGCAGCTTGGCTCACCTCCACCGTCCGCAACTACCTCGATGCCCAGTCCCGGCCATGGCCAGCCTTTTGGATCATGTTTGGTGGGGTCCTCCTTAACGTGGTGCTTAATTGGGTTCTCATCTACGGCCGTCTTGGGGTCCCGGCCATGGGGCTGACCGGTGCGGCTTGGGCCACCTTAGCTAGTCGGGTTATTGTGGTGGGTGCTCTGCTAGGGTTTCTTTACGGGGGACGTTCGCGGCCGTGCCAGCGATTCACCTTTGGCCTCTCTTGGTGGAAGGACCAACTGGACATGCTTCGTCTCGGTTTACCCACCGGACTACAACTCCTCAGCGAGGTCGGAGCCTTTGCCGCGGCCGCTCTCCTGATTGGTCGCCTCGGAGCCGTTCCCCTCGCCGCCCATCAAATTGCCATTACCTGCGCGGCTACCACTTTTATGGTTCCTCTCGGTTTGTCGATGGCTTCGACCGTGCGTATTGCCCAGGCAACCGGGGCCGGACGGTATGACCTCCTCCGACCTATCGGCATGGGGGCCTGGGCCATCGGAGTGGTGGTGATGTCGGCTTTTGCCATCATGTATCTGGTGGCCAACCAGCCGATCGCGAGGGTCTTTGTCCGAGATCCTGAGGTGGTCAAAGTGGCGGCGTCTCTCTTGCTCATCGCTGGTATTTTTCAACTTGTCGACGGGGTCCAAGTCGTTGGTTCTGGACTGCTCCGGGGGCTGCGAGATACCACCGGGCCTATGATAATCACGGTGACCGCTTACTGGATGGTGGCCTTGCCCTTGGGAAGTTGGCTCACTTTCGAGCGAGGCGAAGGTCCACAGGGTATGTGGCTGGGATTAGCGGCGGGGCTAGCCATCGCGGCCTGCCTCCTCGTCAGACGCTTTATCGTTAAGACAAGTCCCGCCCTTTTTTCGGGACGGCTCAGTGGCTAAGAGCGTAGGCCAGATGCGGGGTGTAAAGATTCGGCTCGAGAAGGAAGGAATCATGTCCTTTTTCCGAATGGACGGTCAGACGCATGTGTGAGACCTGAGCCTTCTTGAGCTCGGCGCAGATTTCTTCCTGATACTCCGGGTAAAAGCAGCAGTCGCTGTCGATGGTGAAAACGAGATATTTCTGTTTTTGACACTGGGCAAAGAGCGGGTCGATCCCGGCGGCCTTGGCATCTTGGAATAGGTCAAACTGCTGCCACGCATCAATGATCCGGAGGTAGCTGTTGGCATCGAAGCGTTTGACGAACTTCTGCCCCTGATAAAGCATGTAGCTCTCGAGGACACTGGAGACACGGTACCAAGGGATATCCACCTCAGGCTGGACAATATCCAAGCGGGCACGTTCCTCAATCATGTCGGCGTAAAAGAATGTCTTGTGACTAATCATTCGGGCTAAGGCCAGCCCATGAACTGGGCCAGCTGAGCCATAGTAGTTTCCCTCCTGAAATCCGGGATCTCGGGTGATGGCGATGATCTGCTCCAGATTGTGCATCTGCTGCAGTCCATGGGCCCTCAGGCCAGTGGCGATGGGGATGACGTTGGTTACCCGAGTTGGGTAGTGGAAAGCGAGGGTCAAGGCCATCATTCCCCCCATCGAGGTCCCCATGGTGGCGTGCAGTTTATCGATGCCTAAAGCTTCGAGGAGGGGGAGCTGGGAGCGAACGATGTCGTGGACAGTGACCCGGGGAAAGCGACTCCCGTACAACTCTCCCGTGGCCGGATCGGTGCTGGTTGGTCCGGTCGATCCGTAACAGCCACCGAGGTAGTTAGCGCAGATAACAAAGTACTTATTAGTGTCGAGGGCTCGTCCCGGCCCGATGAAGCTGTCCCACCAGCCCCCATACATTTCCTCGGTCCAGCGCCCATCGGTTCCCTCGACCGCCTCGTTGATTCCCGCGGCATGCTGACTGCCGCTTAAGGCATGGAAAAGGAGAATGGCGTTGCTCTGGTCGTTGTTGAGTTCTCCGTAGGTCTCGTAGGCGACGGTGACCGAGGCAAGAGATTCTCCCCCGGCGGTAACGAATGGGTCATCTTTGCTTCCGTAGGTGAGAAACTGGGTCACCACCTCACCGACACTTTGGGCCATCATCAACTTATTTGCAGGCAGCTGCCAAGGCTTGATCAATATCCTCGATCAAGTCAGTTGAGTCCTCGAGACCAACCGAGAGTCGTACCAACTCCGGAGTAATTCCGGCGGAGCGTTGCGCCTCCTCATTGAGTTGGGAGTGAGTAGTGGTGGCGGGGTGAATGGCGAGGGATTTGGCGTCTCCGACATTGGCGAGGTGGGAGAAGATCTTGAGAGCTTCAATGAATTTTTGTCCAGCCTCCGTCCCGCCCTTGATGCCAAAGACGACCATGGAGCCACCTTTGCCGTGGAGATATTTCTGGTTCAGCTCGAAATGGGGGTCATCGGGCAACCCAGGAAAACGGACCCATTCAACCGCCGAGTGCCCTTTCAGGTGCTTGGCTATGATAGCGGCATTGCTGCAGTGCTTCTCCATCCGCAGAGGTAGGGTCTCGATGCCCTGGAGGAACATCCATGAATTATCCGGAGCGATACAAGCCCCGAGGTTGCGCAACGGAACCGTCCGCATCCGCAGGATGAAAGCGAGGGGAGCCAGCGACTCAGGCAGATCGTGTCCCCAACGCAAGCCATGATAACTGGCATCTGGGGAATCGTAGAGGGGATGCTTTCCTCCCCCCCAGTTGAAGCCACCGCTGTCGACCACCACCCCACCAATGCCGGTGCCGTGACCGCCAAACCATTTGGTCAATGAATGAACCACGATGTCAGCACCAAAGGAAATTGGCTTGGTCAGGTAGGGCGTCGAAAAAGTGGCGTCGACGATGAGAGGGATCCCGTGGTCGTGGGCAATCTTAGCCACGGCTTCGAGGTCGACTACTTCGAGGGCGGGGTTGGAGACGGTTTCGACAAAGAGCGCTCTGGTCTGGTCGTCGATCGCCTCTGCAAAATTCTTAGGATCGTTGGAGTCGACAAACTTCACCTTGATCCCCAAGGCAGGAAGGATGTCGTTAAACTGGGTGTAGGTTCCCCCATAAAGATTACGGGCGCTGACGATGTTGTCCCCGGCTGAGGCGAGGTTGATGACCGAATAGAAAACGCCGGCAGTGCCGGAAGCAACCCCGAGGCCGCCCATCTCGGGGGCTCCTTCCAAAAGGGCGACCCGCTTCTCCAGCACGTCGGTGGTGGGATTCATCAGACGGGTATAGATGTTTCCTAACTCTTTAAGGGCAAAAAGATTGGCGGCGTGCTCCGTGCTTTTGAAGACGAAAGAGGTGGTGCGGTAGATAGGAACCGCTCGGGAGAGTGTCGTTGGGTCGGGCTGTTGTCCGCCGTGGAGACAGAGAGTGTCGAATTTCATTGAGAGATAGTGTTGAGGTGAGGCTGCAATAGTTTCGAGTGCTGGACTCAAGTCAACCGCAAATCGAGAGCAGCGGGGGACCCTTAGCGGAGGTGTTGAGCGGAGAGGCGTCCCACCTGCGCCTCCGGAGCACGCCTGTCTTGCAGAGCCGGGTCAAGGGCGATGAAGCCGGCGGAACCAGTAGCGTAGGCCACCATGGCTCGGCCACCGTGGCGAAAATGAACTGAAGGAATTTTTTTGATGTCATCATCAAAACCGTAGAATTCCTCAATCATGGGATTCTTGGGCGAGGCTGGTTTTTGAAAGGAATTGATTTGGGCCGCCGTGGCAAAGACCACCGTCTTCTCGGGGTGCCGAAGATCCCAATAGCGCAATGGCGGGGACGTTGAGGGAGCCCAACCGCTGGGCCCAGAGAGAAGGACATTATAGCCGATTCCGATATAACCATGCTTGTATTTTGGTTTGAATGGCTTTCCGGTGAAGCCAAAGCTGGGATCAGGCATCATATTGCGCGGCACATAAGGCCCCAGCGGTCCCTCGTCCATTTCGATGATTCGCTCCCCTTCCGGACGCCCGAGGCTCTTTCCCGGCTCGAAACCAAACCACCAAACAACCCCCTTGACCCCATCGATCTCGCGATGTTCGCGGTAGGGCCAAAACCTATAATTGTGGTCGCCCAGGTAAGCGGCTCCACCTGCCGCCAGTTGTCGTATATTGCTAGCCGATACCGCGAGGGAGGACGTTTTGTAGGCTCCCCAGACAGCCGGGACAGCGGCGGCGCCAAGAATCAGGACTAGAGACATCGCCACCAGCAACTCGACAACTGTAAAGGCGGACCGAGATCTCATGAACTAGGAACCATATCAATACGATAAAATCTCGCCCTTGGCAGCGTCGGAGACTCATCGTTGAAGGTAAGGGCTTCATCGTCGCCGGGAACCGCTGCTCCCATGGGGCTCCAGGGAGCATCCAGACTCTCGTTGTATTCTAATTGGTAAGTATAACCAGCGACGGTAGGGCAGGTCAGGCTTGGCACTCCCTCCACTATTTCAAAGGTTAAGGAGGGCGCCGCTTCGGGTTGTTCTACCGCCTGTGACACGTAGCTCGGAGCAAAGCTAAAGGCGTCCCAGGCGCCGTCGATCAGCGGACGATCA
>CAXMPH010000112.1:0-4979 GCA_964195055.1 uncultured Chthoniobacterales bacterium
AGGCAAATTTGTCCACCATGAGTGTGTCCGCTTAACATGAAGTCGAAGCCGTAGCGTTGGGCTTCCTCGTAGGTGTCTGGACTGTGGGAGAGGAGGATAGTGCAGGCACCTGAGGGGATACCGTGGCGGGCGGCCTCGAAATCATGGGTACGATAAAAACTAGGGTCGTCGATTCCGGCGAACCAGAGGTGTTGGCCAGCCCGGGTGTGGAGGATGTTTTCGTTGAGTAGGACACGAAGTCCTGCGCTCTCAAGCTGAGGCACGATTTCAATGATGTCGTGGTTGCCGAGAATAGCTAGGGGTCCACTGCTCAGGGATTTAGTCAGGCGGGTGATATCTTCAAGGCAGTCGTGGAAGTAGCCAGCGGGGTGGTCGGCAAAGTCACCGGTAATGACAGCTAGGTCATGAGGAGTGCTCTGGATAACCTTGATCAGTTGATCGGTAAGCCCCGGGAGGAGGTCGAGGTGGAGGTCGGAAAGCTGGAGGAGACGGAAGCCGTCAAAAGCCGGAGGCAGCTTGGCTAGAGGTTGCTCGCGGGTTACCACCCGAATATCTAGGCAGTTGGCCCTCCCGCGATGGTGCCAACCCGTTGCTCGGAGAAGTCCGGTGATGATGCGGTCAAGAGGGACGACCCGCTCCACCGCTAAAGGTCCCTCGCCTTGGTGGACCAGACTAGCCCTCAGATTCGCTTGCCGTTCGAGGCGGCGGCGAAGCAAGGAGGGGCCGAGGCGGGAGGCGAGCTCTTGAAAAAGGACAGTGTCGTGGGTCACCGGACGTCTATTTTTGATAGACCTTACCGACGTCGAAGACCGGTTCCTCCTCGAGGGCCAGTGGTTGACCCTTGGCGTCGTAGCTCTGAAAGAAGCAACTTTGGTAGCCGGTGTGACAGGCCCCTGTTGTCTGGTTGACCTCGAAGAGAAGAGTGTCTTTGTCGCAGTCGGCATACCAGCGAACGACTTCCTGCGTGTGCCCGCTGGATTCACCTTTGAACCAGAGCTTTCCCCGGGAGCGGCTCCAGTAATGCATTTTGCCGGTGCTGAGGGTGAGGTTGAGGGATTGGCGGTTCATCCAGGCCATCATGAGGACGCGCCCGTGCGGGACGGCGGAGTCGTTTGCCTCTTGGACGATGACGGGGATGAGCCCGTCGGCATTGAACTTGAAGTCATTCATCTCAGCGCAGTCTCACGAGGGGGAGGGGCGCTGGGCAAGGGGGAACTTACACTTCCCTCATTTGTTTGACGTAAGGGGCGGAGTGGGAAATGGGATGACCGTTAACTTGAAGGAGAAGATCTCCGCGAAAGTCGATGCCGAGAAAAGAACCTCTGATGGTTTCGGTGGGCAGATCAAGTTCGACTTGGCGAGTTCCTCCCCAGTGGCGGTTGATCTCGTCGGTCAGAGAAGGAAATCCGTCCTCGGCGACCCTTCCGTGAAGAATACGCAAAGAAGTGAGAATCTCGGGATAGAGATGGTCAGCCGCCGGGGTTGGAGAGATCTCCCGGGCGAGTGAGGTAGCCACCTCGGCCAAGGTTGAGTCCTCCATGGCGGGGTCGTTGGTCACATTGAGCCCGAACCCTACAACAACCCGGTCAGGCGAGAATTTTTCCATGAGAATGCCGCAAATTTTTCGGGGGCCGACTAGGATATCGTTGGGCCAGCGAAGGCGAGCTTGCTTAAGTCCAAGCCGACGCAGGGTGGAGACAATGGCAAGTCCTGCGGCCAGCGGAAAAGCCGACCAACCTTGATCAAGAGGTTCGAGGGGTAGGACAAGAGAGACCCACAAACCTCCTTCATTCGAGGTCCAATGGCGCCCATGGCGCCCCCGTGCTCCCGTCTGGGTGGTGGCACGAATGGCATGCCATGGAGGAAGGTCGCGGGCGAAATCATTAGTCGAGGCGAGGGTGTCGCAGTGGTGTAGCGTCCACCCGCGCCAGGTGCGGGTACGGATAAGTTTTTGCTCCATCGCTTAGATTACTTTGAAAAGGGCAAGGGGGTAGTGAAAGAAAGTTCTCTTGATCTGCTGGCTCGAAACAATCTGGAGAAATAGACCGGTTCACCTGAGATATTTCCCAGAGGAAAGAGGGGGTTGATTGAGTGGGCTAACGGGGTTACCGGGGTAGGCGGCGCCTCGTTTAATGAGGAATTTATCTGCGATCAGCCCAAGTGGGCCAAGGGTAGGTTGTGGGCTTAGGATGGTGGGCAGACTTTGTTTGATGCACTGTAAGTATTTTTAAATCTTCAGCGTCTCGGTCACTCCATTACCACCGCGGTGGTTGGCTGAAACCCCGCGATGGGGACTATTCCAAGTAGGTGTCGCTATGCTGGTATGGAGGGGCACAGCAGCAAAGAAGGCGGAGTTCACTCAGGGCGGTTATCTGGTGCCATGCTCCAGGAGGAATGAGTATGGCGTCGCCGGGAACGACCTCACGGCTTTCGCCGTTGAGTTCCATGTGTCCCTTTCCCTCAAGCAGAAAATAGAGTTCTTCGCTGAGTTTGTGGTAATGCCTTTCCGTGGCTTGCCCAGCAGGCAAGTTTGCTTCGGCGAGGCTCTGCTTCTCCACCGGAGCATTGGTCCGATCGAGAATGCTGCGGATGGTTGATCCGTCTTTGGTTGTGAAGGGCTTTTGTTTTTCGATTTGCTGGACTATCATGCTCTAAGATTATGCGTTTTTTTGAAGGTTGCACCGCCTTAATTACTGGAGCTTCATCGGGTCTGGGAGCCGAATTTGCCCGGCAACTGGCCCCAGTTGCCACGACCTTGGTTTTGGTCGCTCGTAGATCGGAGAACTTGGAAGATCTTAAGCAGGAATTGGAGGCGGAGTTTCCTCGGCTAAGGGTCCAGACATACGTGATGGATCTTACCCACGACCTCTCGATATGTTCGTTCGTTGAATGGTTAGAAGAGGAAAATATTCAGATCAATTTTTTGGTCAATAACGCCGGACTCGGTGACCGCGGGCCCTTTGCCACCAGTGAATGGGCCAAGGTAAAAGCGATGCTGGAGGTCAATGTGGTGGCGCTCACCCGACTGACCCATTTCATCCTGCCGGCGCTGCGCCATAGAGGTCGGGGGGCTATTTTAAATGTCAGTTCGATTGCCGGTCTAATTCCCCTGCCTCACATGGCCGTTTATGCGGCAACCAAGGCGTACGTGAACAGCTTTAGCGACGGCTTGCGCATGGAGTTGCGCCACACCGGTGTCACCGTAACTGCCGTACTGCCAGGTCCGGTCGAGACAGAATTTGGCCGAGTTGCTTCGCGTGGGACGGGAGAACCCGAGTGGACTTCCCCCGACGAGTTGACTGTTTCGGTTGCGGAGGTGGTCACGGCGGCGCTGGCGGCGGTGGCTTGCGACAAAGCACGGGTTATTCCGGGATGGAAAGTGGCCCTTTTTATGGGAGTGGCCGTGGCCCTCCCCCTCGCGGTCCTGCGGACCATTTTGCAAAGAAAAGCAGGCTGAAATGGAGACAATGTCATCTAAAATTTGCCAACGTGACGTAATATCATGGAAGTGAATCCATCTCTAATCAGTCAAATCCCGATTGATCCCGTCTCTCTCGTCCGTTTCAAGAAGACTTTCGAGCTGATCAATACGCATCTCTACACCGTGGAGGAGCGCATTCGCGATCAAGCCCGCGCCTTCGACCCTGCCCTCGAAGGCTATGTCGGTTATGTCTGTGGCTCTGCCGGCAAGCGACTCCGCCCCGCCCTTGCTCTCCTAGCTGGAGGGGCCACCGGCAAGATAACCTCCAGTCACGTCGACCTAGCCGTAATCATCGAGTTGATTCACATGGCCACTTTGGTACACGACGACATCATGGACGGTGCTGATCTGCGCCGAGAGCAGCCGACGGTCAACGCCAAGTGGGGTAATTCCATTAGCGTTCTGCTTGGGGATGCCCTGCTTGCTCATGCCATGCGATTGGCGACAAATTTCTCTGAGACGGAAGTGGTTCGTCGCATTGCCGACGCAGCGACAGAGGTCTGCACCGGAGAGATCATCCAGACCCAGCGTCGCTTTGATCTCAAACTTTCGGTCCAAGATTACTACAAAATTGTAGAAATGAAGACGGCCGCGCTCTTTGCTGCGGCCAGCGAACTGGGAGGGTTTCTCAGTGAAACCAACCCAGAAAAAATTGGTGCGCTCAAGCAGTTTGGGATCAAGCTCGGCACCGCCTACCAAGTTTACGATGACTGCCTCGATCTCGTTGGCGACGAGTCCGAAATCGGCAAAACCCTGGGGACTGATCTGCGCAAGGGAAAATTGACTTTGCCACTCATCTTTCTCCTGCAGTCTGCTCGCCGTCGGGGAGACCACGAGGAAATTAGTGCCCTTCTCTTGAGTGGGGAGGAAGTCGAAGCGGAGAAAATTACCGCGTTATTAGCCGAACGTGGGGCGCTAAAGCAAACTGCCGAGGCGGCCGCTTCCTTGGTCTCCGAGGCTTTGGAGGCACTCCAGCCCCTCGACGAAAATCGTTTTACCGACGGACTCCGCGGGGTAGCCGAGTATCTGCAGGCTCTCATTGTTCGGGTAGAGAAGCGCGCTTAAGTATAAAAAAGTGGAGCTTGGATTTACCTCTCTTTTATCTTAGAGGATATCGCCACCCTGTTGGTTCTTTCGCGGACGGGGTATTGATGTTGCCCCAAGCTAAAAAAGCTGTGCTTAGGCTGGGTTTTCGTTCTTGGTCATTGGGTAATGAAAATTACCGAGAATCCAAAGTCCCGCTTCGTTGTGCTGCTAGCTTTGTTTGCTTCTACCGCAGGAGTTTGGGGGGAAAGCGATCCGCTACCTTCTTGGGTGGAAGGCGAGGCTAAGCAGTCTATCGTAAACTTTGTCACCAAAGTTACCCAACCGGATTCAGCAGATTACGTCCCGCTTGCTCAGCGGGTGGCCGTCTTTGATAACGACGGTTGTTTATGGGGCGAGCAGCCAATGTACGCCCAAGCATTTTTTGTCTTCGACCGCATCAGGGCCTTAGCCC
>CAXMPH010000113.1:0-4917 GCA_964195055.1 uncultured Chthoniobacterales bacterium
GTAGACTTTAACTCCAGCCAAGTCCTTAACAGTTACTGGAGCGGGCACGTGGGTACTTTCGCCCTTGATCCGATCAATTATTACCAGAACGGCACCGTAGATCTCCAACCATTGCAAGAGCCCATGGTGACTTATCTCGGTTTTGAGGCCACCAGTGTTGGAGGAGATTCCAATTTGGAAATGACCGAAGTTGGTTTCGGTTCCGGCAAGGGGCTGAAACTGCAATGGAATCTTCCCAACGTGCAGCCGCCCGATCCCACCCAAGGAAAATGGGCTGAGGGAGATGTCTCGACGGGGCTCTTTCTCTTCCGCCAAGACAATTTCCTCAATGGCTTAGATAGTGGTTCAGTAGTGATGGACTCCGGTAGTGACACCTTGACGGCCAGAGCGGTCTATGACCCGAAAACTCCGGCTTGCCTGACCGGAGCCACTTTCAGGTTTGTCATTGAAGACTCTGGAATCTACTACGCCACGGATCCTTTTGATTTGGCCACTACCTCAAGTAACTACACCGTGGAGGCCACGGAGGTCAGCTGGTACAGCTACGATCCTACCCTCTCTGTTCGGACCATTGGAGAAGTTGCTAGACCAAGTTTTCAGGCTATCGGCTTCATCGGTTGTCAGATCGAGGCGACCTGCGGTGTCTACCAGCCTGACTTGAAGTACTTCGGCGTCACCGTGACCAGCTTGACTGCAGAGGCAATTCTAGGAAATTCTGTGGCACCGCTCATTGAGGGATCGAGTTACACCGGGGCAGGGGGTGACTTCATTATCAACTTCAGCGGTACCACTGGGGCAACTTACGGGGTGCTGAAAAGCTCCCAAGTTAATACATCGTTTGCTCCCATCGAGGGACTTAGTACGGTGGTCGATGGCACGGGTGAGGCCAGCCTGACGGTGCCCTCCACAGATTTCGAGGGTGACACTTACTTTTTCAGGATTTCCGGAGAATGAGTGAGCTAAATTAGCTTCTCTTCTCACGGCCGAGGGGGGTGGGCTTCCATGCCTGCCTCCGGCAAGTTTTTCTCTACTTGGTCTCTCCTTAGCCGGTGAGGCGCCTCAACAGGATGATGTAGCACCCATTTATTGGTGAAGATTTTGGCCAACCACCTTCCACCTCAACCCACCCCAATGACTAATAAACCTGCCCTCACTATCCTCCACCTTGCTTTCGTTAGCTTGTCTGTCTTCTTCTCCGCTCCTACCCAAGCGGCCGAATCTTCGAAAAAGCCCAATGTTCTCTTCATTGCCATAGATGATCTCAAGCCGATGCTTGGTTGTTATGGCGATAACGTGATCAAAACGCCGAACATTGATCGCTTGGCCTCCCACGGCACTGTTTTTCTCAACGCTCATTGTCAGCAAGCCATCTGTGGGCCATCGAGGGCGAGTCTGCTCACGGGCCTGCGCCCTGACTCAACTGGAATTTACGATCTCAAAGCAAAAATTCGGACCCTGACGCCAGATGTGGTTACCTTGCCTCAGTATTTCAAGGCCAATGGTTATGAGTCGGTCGGACTTGGCAAGATTTTTGATCCGAGAAATGTCGGTGGGTATGCCAAGGATGATCCCAAATCGTGGAGTCGTCCCTATGTTGAGGTGGCCAACAACAAGGAATCAAAACTAGGGTTTCTCGATCCGGAATTCGTCGCCCGGGTCAAGGCCCTGCAAAAAGAGAGGGGCATCAGCAATGGGGACTGGAGAGGGCAGACCAAGGCGGTCGGGGGCAAGCCCGTTACCGAGCTTACCCAAGATGTGCCCGACAGTGCCTACCAAGATGGCGCCTTAGCCAAACGCGCGGTGGGCCTCGTTGGTGAGCTTTCTCAGGAAAAGGCTCCCTTTTTTCTCGCGGTTGGCTTCATGAAGCCACATCTGCCCTTCGTTGCCCCGAAAAAGTACGCAGACCTCTACTCCAAAGAGGATATTCGTCTTGCCGAATTTCAGGAGATGCCCCAAGGCGCTCCTGAGCTTCATTTTCAACCCGGTTGGGAGCTCAGGAATGGAAGCTATGCCGGATTCGCCGGTTTTGATGGTCCCCAGCTAACCGAGGAAGAGCAGCGCAATATGGTGCACGGCTACATGGCCTGCGTCTCCTATATCGATGCCCAAGTCGGCCTCCTCTTGGATGCTTTGGAGGATAATGGCATTGCCGACAATACGATTGTGGTCCTCTGGGGTGATCATGGTTGGCATCTCGGTGACCACGGCATCTGGTGTAAGCATACCAATTACGAACAGGCGACGCGCTCTCCTCTGATCATTGCTCCCCGAGCTGTTGGAGGTAAGGAGGAGGAGTCGGCTTCGCCGGTGGAGTTCATCGATATTTACCCAACCCTTTGCGATCTTGCCGGCTTGCCCAAGCCAACCCAACTGCAAGGGGTTAGTCTCGTGCCCATCCTTGAGGATCCCTCGGCTAAGGTGAAGGATGTCGCCGTCAGTCAGTATCCCCGCGGTCAGGGATCGAGCGAGTTGATGGGCTATGCTTTCCGCGATGGCCGTTATCGCTACATCGAGTGGGTCCCCCAAGGCCAGCCAGGTAGCGAGCCGCAGGCTACCGAATTATACGACTACGAGACAGATCCTTTGGAAAAGAAGAACTTGGTCACGGATGCCTCCCAAGCTGAGGTGTTGCAAAAGATGCAGGAGAAGGCCAGGGAGTTTTATCTCAATAACCCGATGCACCCCGGGTCCTAAGTCCGCCAGAGAGTTTCTTCACAAGTTCCTCGTCGGTTTGTTACCCAGAAAAAGGAGGGAGATGGCTAGTGGTGGCCTTCTTCGGTAGAGGATAAGGACCTTGCGGGAGGGCTCTCCGGTCTTCTGAACTTAAACCGAGGCGCTGCCGGCGCGGCCGTAGAAGGGCCGACGGCCCGATCTATCGTCCCTGCATTTTTGGCCCAGAAATGCCGGTGGAAGACCTAAACACTAACGAGCAAAATGAGGAGGATGGTTGCAAGTGCATCCTTGGAGAAAAGGGCAGAGGGAATGACGGTGGCTTTCCGACGTCATCCAAGTAATGCCAAGGCTGTTCTATGAACAGAGTAGTTTGCTTCCTTGTTGCCCTAAATTGTTCTTCGGATCAGCCCTCCATGTCCTCCAGTTCTTTGCCCTTGGTTTCGTGGACGAACTTGCCGACAAAGACAGCTGAAACTAAGGCGAAGAAAGCGTAGATACCGTAGGCGCCCCCGAGGCCGATGCTGCTCGTGAGCAAGATGGGGAAGGTCATGGTGATGATAAAGTTGGTCGACCACTGGGAAAGGCCACTGACCGCCAGAGCGGAGCCCCTGATCTGATTGGGGAACATTTCGCCGAGCATGATCCACATGACAGGTCCCCAGGTGGCGTTGAAGAACATGACATAGAGGTTGGCGGCGATCAGGGCCACAATACCGAGGTTGCCCGGCAGTTCGAGGTTGCCTCCGGACTGGAGGACCCCCATGGAAAAGACAATCGCCAGAGTGGTTAAACTCAGGGCCATCCCGATGGAGCCGACGAAAAGCAGAGGTTTCCGGCCAATGCGGTCGACAAATAAGGTTGCGACCAAGCAGGCCAAGATACTGACACCCCCGCTGATCACGTTGATCAGGAGCGCATTGCTTTCGGAAAACCCGGCGGCTTGCCAGAGTACCGCGCCATAGTAAAAAACAACATTGATCCCGACAAGTTGCTGGAGGGCGGCCAAGGTGATGCCGATCCAGACAATGGGGCGGAGGCCATGCTTGGGATCGACGATGTCCCGCAGGCTTGGGCGATGGTGATCGCCGGCCAAGGATTGCTTGATGTCCGCTAGTTTGGCGGGCGCGGCACCTGCCCCCATGAGGTCGCCCAATACTTTGAGTGCTTTGGCATCTTTTCCGCTAGCGACAAGGAAGCGCGGGCTCTCTGGAATACAAAATAGGGCGAAAAAGAAAATAGCTGCCGGAAGTAATTCAACCCAGAACATCATCCGCCAAGCCTCATAGCCCCAAGCGAAGATGAGCGTTGACTTGCCCAGCGCAAGGGTTGAAGTGGTAGGAACGTCTGTCGAACTGCCGGCCCAGTCGGCGATGAAGTAATTGCTCAGGAAAGCGATGAAAAGACCGCTGATGATAGCCATCTGCTGAATTGAGGTAAGCATTCCCCGGTGCTTGGCCGGCGCGATCTCGCTAATGTATGCCGGAGCAAGGATGGAGGCGGCTCCGACAGCAAGTCCGCCGATGATGCGGTAGAAAATGAACTCGGTAGAGCCATTGGCGATACCGGAACCCCAGGCACTGATACCGAAGCAGAGGGCAGAGACGATGAGGAGGGTACGGCGTCCAAACTTGTCCGCGAGGGTGCCCGCGAAAAATGCCCCCACCGCACAACCAAGCAGCATGGAGGCGACATTAAAGCCGGTACCCATGCTGTCTGATTCAAAGGTGGTTTTGAGCCCGTCAACCGTGCCATTGATTACTCCGGAGTCAAAGCCGAAGAGGAAACCTCCCAGGGTGGCGATGACGGTGATGAGAATGGTAAATGCTGTTTTGTTTTGGGGTTCGTTGTGGGGGGTAGTCATCTTAGTTGGGGAAAGTTGATATAACCTTGAATGGGTGAAAGGGGGAATGTCGAGACTTGAGATCTATCGAGATGATAAATGTCGGTGGTCCGATCTCGCGGGGGAATTTGGAGGAGATAAACTGGATGATTCAGAGATCGAGAAAGTTTTGCAGAAGATGTTTTCCCTCGGTGGTAAGGATCGACTCGGGGTGAAATTGAACCCCATGGATGGGTAGCTCCCGATGGCGGAGGCCCATGATTTCTCCTTCAGCGGTCTCAGCTGTGATCTCCAGTACCTGAGGAAGTGTTTCGCGTCTGATCAGGAGCGAGTGATAGCGGGTAGCCTGAAAGGGCGAAGGGAGTCCGAGAAAGACGCTTTCTCCCTGGTGGTGAATCGGTGAA
>CAXMPH010000114.1:0-4609 GCA_964195055.1 uncultured Chthoniobacterales bacterium
CCTCAACTACCAAAATATCGGCGATATTTTCACCGTTCCCTACCTCGAGGAAGTCAACATCGGCCATGCCATTATCTCCCGCGCTCTCTTCTCAGGTTTGTCCGCCGCTGTCCTAGAAATGAAAGAAGCCTGTGCCAGATATGGCCAGACCGAATAGAACATCGTGGACGGAGACTTTTGCACTCACGGGCATCCATCCCCATCGTCTGCCCTATCACCCACGGCGGGCGCAGTTTCCTCCAAGAGCAACCGGACTTTAGAATCATCCTCGTCGAAATGACGGGGCAAGAGAATGTTGGGTTACCTTGGTAGCCTCAAGGCAAAGGACAAGGACCGGCAAGAACATCTGGGGATAAACATCCAACTCCTCCCCACCTAGGCGGCTGGAGCAAGTAACCCAAAGCGGCGGTAACACAGACCCATCGTGGGAAAATTCAAGCAATCACCTAGCGGTGAAGAAAGAGCTATCTGGCTTCATTATATTGATCGCGTCCTCCACATCCCGAGCAATCTGACGACGCAAGTCATCCACCGCTGGAAACACTTTTTCGGCGCGGAGAAAGTGCAAAAACTCAATCTCCAATTCTTGGCCGTAAAGATCACCATGAAAATCGAGCAAGTGCGCTTCAAGAACCCTTTGGTTGCTCGTCACTAGGGTGGGACGTTTTCCGAGATTTACCACGCTAGGAAAAAACCTCTCTCCTACCCGTGCTCTCGCTGCGTAAACCCCGTCGGGAGGTAATTGGAATCCCTCCGTCTCAATATTCGCGGTGGGGAAACCCAGCCGACGACCCATTTGCCGACCCCGAACAACCTCTCCCAAAACGGCGTAAGGACGGCCGAGGGCTCTCTCGGCAAATTTGAGATCTCCACCGGCGATCCTTTCCCGAATCGCCGTACTGGAGACGACTTGGCTGTCCATCTCCACCGCTGAAATTCCATCGACCTCGAATCCCTGATCAGCTCCAAGCTTCTCCAGAAGGGAGACATCCCCGGAACGCCCTTTGCCGAACCTCCATCCAGCTCCAACACAAATACCACCCAAAGGACGGCAGGATGCCGTAAGCTCTGCCACAAAATCTTCGGCAGGCTGGCCAGCCCGCTTCGCCTCAAAGGGTAAGACAGCAAGATGGGTGACCCCGAGTCGCCGAAAAATTACTTCTTTATGGCGGGGACTGGAAAGACGCAGTGGAGCCTTAGCATGCTGGAAAAACATCATGGGATGCGGCTCGAATGTCATGACCACAGCGGTACCCCCCGTTTGAACCGCATCGGCCTGAGCCTCGGCAACCAAGGCACGGTGGCCGCGGTGCACCCCATCGAAAATCCCAATGGCCAAATAAACCGGTCCCGGTAATAACCGAAGCGATTCCAGATCGTGGAGGACCTGCATCGCGGTCACACCCCGCGCAGCCGCGAAACTTCGGGCAAAGTCATTACCCGCAGCTTGATCTCCTCCACCGGCAGGGTACGTAGTTCCTCCACCGTAAGAACTCCGTCGGCGCGAAATTTACCCGAAGCGGTACGCCGCAAGGCCTTGAGATGCGCGCCGCAGCCTAGGATATCGCCAATGTCATGAGCGTAGGTCCGAACGTAAAATCCCTTACTACAAACCACTCGAAACTCCACCTCTGGCAGCTCCATCTTGAGAATTTCATGTCCGTAAATGTGGACCAGTCGCGGGGCACGTTCGACTGTTTTGCCTTGCCTGGCCAACTTGTAGAGGGGCACACCGTCTTTCTTGATCGCTGAAACCATCGGAGGAGTCTGGTAAAAATCACCCTGAAACCGGCTAAAGACCTCATCAACCTCTTCCTTGGTCAATGCCGGAACGGGCCTCTCTTCCAAAATATCACCGTCCGCATCTTGGCTATTGGTTGTCTGCCCCAAGCGGATGGTCCCGACATATTCCTTATCTTCGCTCATGATCAGATCCTGAATTTTTGTCCCACGCCCAATCGTAATAATGAGCAATCCCGTAGCTAGAGGATCTAGGGTACCGCAGTGGCCAACCTTGCGAGTGTTAAGCACCCGACGGGTGATGGCCACGACATCATGCGATGTCATTCCAGGTGCTTTGTCGATCAGCAGAACGCCGTCAATCGTGGATCCGAATTTCATGAGATACTGCCTCCAAGACTTTTTCTTCCGCCTCGACCAAGGGACCGGGCAAACGCGCCCCTGAGGCCATAGCATGACCGCCCCCACCGAAGATGGAACAAATTTTACACACGTCGAATTGCTTGTTCTTTGCCCGCATGCTGACGCGCACTTTATTCTGCGGCAATTCCTCGAAAAATACGGCAATCTGCACTCCCTCAACCGCACGAAGATGGTCAATAAGCCCCTCGCTATCCTGAGGGAGAACGCCCAGTTCTTGCCTTGTTGCTAGGGAGAGACTGAAGCTGGCGATCTGGTCGCCACACTCAAATCGCACCCTGTTGAGGAGCGACTTGAGCAAATCCAGTCGGCGGCGCGGGTAGTTATCATACATCGCCGTAGATAAGGAGGGAATATCCAGTCCACGCTCAACGAGGTCAGCCACCAGCCTAAAAGTGTGCGCAGAAGTTTTATCGTATTGAAAAGATCCGGTATCTGTGGAAATGGCCACGTAAAGATTTGCCGCCATCGCCGTAGAAATTTCACCGCCTGTCTCGCTCAGATAATCGTAGACAATCTGCCCAGTTGCCGGTGCGCCATCGTCGATGTAGTTGAGGTCACCGTAGCCATGATTGCTCACGTGGTGATCCATATTGATCCACGTGCCCACCTCTCCCGCTCCCTTGAGCACACTCCCCAGTCGTTCCTTCGTCGAAGTGTCCAAAGCAAGGAGAACGTCGAAATTCTCAGGGTCAATCAGGGGCGGAGCTTGCACTATGGTGCTTTCTGGCAGGTAACGAAACTTGCTAGTCATCCCCTGTTCATTCCACACTTTAACTTCTTTTCCTGACTGACGTAGGTGTAATGCCATGGCAATGGCACTGCCATAAGCATCGCCATCGGGTCGGGCATGGCTAGAGACTAAAATTCTCTCCGCCCCATCCAAGACGCTCTTGATCTTGGAAAAATCGACATCGCTTCCTCTGGTCATGGTTCGGCATCCTCTTCGTTCGTACCAATTTCCTCGAGAATATCAAGAATGCGCATCCCTCGAACGATCGACTCATCAAGTCGAAAATGCAGATGGGGAGTGAATTTCAGAACAACCCGCTTAGCGCATTCCGCCTGGAGCGGAACGCGGTGCTGCTCCAGACGCTGCAGAGCCTGCTTTTGCTCTCCCGCAGATCCTAAAATCCCGACATGAACCGTGGCATTGCGCAGATCAGGGGAAACATCAACGGCGTTGATGGTAATGAGCGTCCCATCAGAGGGAACCTCGCGCAGAACAGCTGAGCTCAATTCACGCTTGAGCAGTTCTCCGACTCGGGCCAAGCGGTGTTGCATAGAGACAGTAGAAAATTTGAAGCAAACGAAACGGCGCTCGCGCTACTCGAGCTTGCGGGCAACTTTTTCCAGAGTGTAACACTGGATGATATCCCCTGCCTCATATTCGGAATAATCGCCGAGCTTAATCCCGCACTCGAAGCCATTTCGGACCTCTTTGACGTCGTCTTTGAAGCGCCTCAGAGTCGAAATACCACCGTCGTAGATAGGCTGCTTGCGGCGGAGCACCCGGGCTCGGGCCGTACGGGAAATGCGACCGTCGGTCACCATACACCCCGCAACAATACCCTTGGTCAGGTCGAAGACTTGGCGCACCTCGGCGTGACCAATGGCGGTCTCGCGCAATTCCGGATCGAGCATGCCTGCCATAGCCTCTTTGATCTGATCGATCAGCTCATAAATAATGCTGTAAAGTTTAATTTGAACACCCTCGCGTTTCGCCGCGCTAGAGGCGCTGTTTTCGACCTTGACCCCGAAGCCAACCGCGATGGCATCTGAGGCAGTGGCGAGGAGGATGTCTGACTCGCTAATCGGACCAACCGCCGCATGAATGATGTCTAGGTCGATCTGCTTAGCCTTGATTTCCCCGAGAGCCTGCTCCAAGGCCTCCAAAGAACCTTGCACATCGGCTTTGAGGACGACCCGAAGCACCTTGCGCTGGCTATCGGCCATGTTATCAAAAAGACTTTCAAGGGTAGCCCGCTGCGGGGCGGCCAACTTGATCTTGCGGTTTTCGTCTTGGCGCTCCTCGCTGAGAATCCGAGCGGCACGCTCAGAATCCATAGCAACCAATTCATCACCTGCCTGAGGCAATCCGTCAAATCCCAGAATTTTTACTGGGGTGGCCGGACCGGCCACTTTGACAGGCTTGCCAAGGTCGTTGATTAAAGATTTCACTTTTCCCCACTGCAAACCACAGAGAAAGGGTTGCCCAACGCGCAAGGTTCCCATCTCGACAATTACCGTGGCGGTTGGCCCTCGCCCCGGCTCCATTTCAGCCTCAATGATCCGCGCTCGGGCGGGAAGCTTGGGACTACTTTTCAATTCGAGCACTTCGGCCTGAAGAGCCATCATTTCTAAAAGATGATCAATCCCTGTACCTTTAGTAGCTGAAACAGGACAAACAATGGTGCTTCCACCCCAGTCCTCAGGAGCCAGTTCATGC
>CAXMPH010000114.1:4656-4908 GCA_964195055.1 uncultured Chthoniobacterales bacterium
AGCCACCACCAGAACAACAATATCGGTGACATTAGCCCCGCGGGCGCGCATCGAGGTGAAGGCGGCGTGACCCGGCGTATCCAGAAAAGTGATTCGATTAGAGCCGTGCTCGACCGAGTAAGCGGCAATGTGCTGGGTGATCCCACCGGCTTCGCCGGAAGCCACCCGGGCTTTGCGAATGTAATCCATCAAGGACGTTTTGCCATGATCGACATGGCCCATAAAAGTGATGACGGGCGAACGCGGTTCGAG
>CAXMPH010000115.1:0-4878 GCA_964195055.1 uncultured Chthoniobacterales bacterium
CCGTTAGGAGCGGGGTGGGGAAAACAGTTGAGGTAAGTGTAACCCTCAAGGGCCTTTTCGTAATCGTCGAGGAGGCGCATCGCTTCATTGGGCTTCATCCGATCCTCCTTGATCGCCCGGTCGAATTGGACCTTCATCCGACGAACCAACTCGCTTTTTTCCCACTGAGTCAGGGCAAGGACCGTTCCGATGGTGTTGCCACCAATAATCTCCTCAACGTAGTAGCCCCGGTCCTCGTCCTCATCGAGGAAGATATGGATCTCATTGACCCGTCCGAAGAGGTTATGCATATCGCCCATGATGTCTTGGTAGGCACCAGCCAAGAAAAATCCGATATAATAAGGCCGTCCCTCCTCCACCCGGTGCACCGGTAGGGTGGGTTTGACGTCCTGCAGGTCAATGAAGCGTGAAATCTTTCCGTCCGAGTCGCAGGTAATGTCAACCAACGTGGCCTGACGATCTGGCTCTTCATCCAGTCGGTGCAAAGGCATGACCGGGAACAATTGTCCCAAAGCCCAATGATCAAGGAGCGATTGGAAAACTGAAAAATTACAAAGCACTTGATCAGCGAGTGAAACCTCAAGTTCTTTAATCTCCTCTGGGACGTAACGCACCCCACGGAAAAGTTCGACAACCTTGGCGGCAATTCGCCAGTAAACAGTTTCGATCTTAGCCTTGGAGGAGAGGTCGAGCAGACCGAGGCCAAACATCGACTCTGCCTTCTCGCGGATTTCTTTGGCGCCGTGGAGACTTTCCTGCCGGCGCTCGATCCCCAATGAGGAATAAATATCAATGATGTCTTGCACAACCGGAGGATCATCCTCCAAGGCAGTGATCTCGGGGCCGCGGGAAACTTTTTCGATTGCCCCAAAAGCCTCGACGATGAGGACAGAGTGGTGGGCCGCAATAGCCCGTCCACTTTCACTAACCAAAACAGGGTTAGCAACCTCCTCCTCTCGGCAGACTTCCTGGACGGCGGAGACGACGTCGCGGGCATATTCGTGAAGCGAGTAGTTGGCCGAACTGTCGAAGGTGGTCCGTGACCCGTCATAGTCGATCCCCAGCCCACCTCCAACGTCGAGGTAACCAAGCTGGTGCCCGAGTTTGTGTATTTTGGCATAGAATCGTGCCGCCTCCCTTACCGCTCTCTTGATCGTACCGATGTCGGTGATTTGTGATCCAACATGGAAGTGAATCAGCTTCAGGCAATGAGCCATCCCCTCGCGGTGGAGCAACTCACTGGCCTCGAGCAACTCAGCCGTGGAAAGACCGAACTTAGCATTCTCCCCCCCGCTGGTGGCCCACTTGCCCGATCCCTTGGTGGCGAGGCGAACCCGGACACCGATCCACGGCTCGGTTCCCAGTTCCTTGGCGATGGAGAGGACTTGGCTTAGCTCCTCGATCTTTTCCACCACCACGACCAAACGCTTACCCAATTTGCGGCCGAGCATGGCATGGCGAATATAATCAGCGTCTTTGTAGCCATTGCAAATGATAAGACTCTCCGGATCCGCGTGGACCGAGAGAGCCGCCAGCAGCTCGGGCTTGCTTCCGACTTCGAGACCAAAATGAAACTCGGATCCAGCGTCAACAATTTCCTCCACCACTTCGCGGAGCTGGTTGACTTTGATGGGAAAGACCCCGCGGTAGACATTGGCATATTCCGCCTCGGCAATGGCTTCGGCGAAGGCCTTGTTTACCGTTTGTACCCGGTGGCGCAGCAAATCCTGAAAACGCAGGGTGAGAGGAAAAGACAAACCGCGGTCCTTGGCCTCCGCCACGAGCTCCATCATATCGACCTCTCGTTCGGCAAGGGTATCCGGGCGCACCGCGACATGACCCTGTGGATTGATCGTAAAATAAGGAGCGCCCCAGCGCTCCACATTGTAAAGCGCTACCGCTGATGAGATGTCCCAATTTTTCATTGTGTGAGAGGGCTAGTAGGCCGATCAGCGGACAAGTGCAACCGCAATCCCCTATAATTTTTCTTTGGCCAAACATTTTTGCCCGCGCAGACTCAGCCTCATGAGTCAATCGAACCTCCCGCAAATCGAGCATGAGGTCACTGTCATGTTCTACGACACCGACTGTGCTGGGGTGGTTCACAACATTGCCTACCTCCGTTTTATTGAGGAGGCTCGAACCATCATGGCTGGAAAAATGGGCATGCCGCTACGCCAGATGGTCGAGACGGGCCTCTACCCTGTCGTGCTCCGCACCGAAATCGACTATCGGTCGCCTGGAAAACTTGGCGATAACCTGTTCGTCTCTGGCGGGGTAAGCGAACTCGGCCGCGTCCGTTTCTGGGTTAGCTTCAAGATCATCCGACCTGAAGATGATGCGGTGCTGATTACCTGCCGACAATCCCTGGCACTGATCCGCATGCCCGGCGGCAAGGCCGAACGATTGCCCAAGGAGTGGTTCCGCTAGACCTCAACTGAGACGAGGAGGCGCCCTTGGGTTTGTCTAACTGCCGATAACATTGGTCACCCACCACCGGCAGCCTTTCATCCCACTTCAAGACAAGGCGATATCTTGGCGCAGTCCAATCCGATCAGCCGTAACCTAGCAATTTCCTAAAGGACCCGGGTGACCCTAGATTCCCGAGCGGAGCGAACGAGCTAAGGCACCCAAGGCCATCGTAATTTTTTCCCTCACCCCGGGAGCAAAACCATGCTTTTCATGCAGCACCAGCAACTGCATCACTCCGGAGCGCAGCAGACTGGCGTTGCCAACTTCCAGGTGGAGGGTGATCCCCTGCGGTTCACCCCAACCAGCAGTTTCGGCCTCGAGGGCGCGGTCCAAAGCACCTGCGGCCACCTGAAGCAAGGTTTCCTGATTGAGTTCCATCGGCATGTTCCAAGCCGAGAGAGCCTCTAAGCGACGGGCGAGAACGCAGCCCTCAATCCCAGGCAGGCCACAGGAGAGGCGCGGCACATCGCCGGGGGTGATTCGCTCCTCGGTGTGAAAAATCTCTTGGAGGACCTTGTCGGAGCGCAATTCAGCACCAATCCAGGAGGACGACGTACGCTGCATTTTGGGCAGGCCAGATAGCACGCTACCTCGCACCGACGACCCTTCGTTCTCCACCGCCTCAAACGGCCAAGCTTCAAATTCCCACAAAACGTGGAGCGGATGCTTACCCTCAGGACGCAAGGCCAGTGTCTTTTTCATGCCAAGCCCAGCAAAGCTGGCCAGCGCTTCAGGGGCAAGTTCTGGCTTTGCCTTTGCAATCGGCCGAGAACTATTAAATTGCATAGACAATTCGTTTGACGTTGCAAGATTGGCAGGATCAACCCTTCGAATTAGCCGATTCGTTCTCCCGATACTTCAAGCGAGGGCAGAGAATCGGAGCAAAGTTAAGCATCATTTAAATTTTTTCTAAATCATGAAAACGGTCACCGTTACCGAGGCTAAAAAACATCTGGGCGCCTATCTCAAGGAGGCCGTGAGCGGCCACAACATTGGCATCATTTGCGGCAACCGGGTGGTGGCTCTACGACTAGTGGAGATCACCTCGGTTGATTTCGATGAGGTCGGTGATCCCGATATCAGCGGTAAGCTTACCTCCGAGCAACGCGACCGGCTCCACGCCCAATTAAAAAAAGAACGCAAAGAAGACAAGCGGAGGCGGAAGAAACTGCTGGCCAGTCAGACCGAAACTTGACCCAGACAAGGGCGGCAAAGATACTGCACGCATGTCCAGTAATCCGACAGCACGGCAGCAGCAAATTCTGGATTATATTCGCGGCCATCGCACCCAGCATGGGTTGCCTCCCACCGTAAGGGAAATTCAGCACCACTTCGGCTTTGCCAGTCCCAATGCGGTCGCTTCCCATCTGCGGGCCTTGCAACATAAAAAACTACTACACCGCCAACCCGGAGTCGCCCGCGCCCTCAAGCTAACCGATGACGATCGGAGGGAGGTGGCTGGTATTCCCATCTATGGGGAAATCCCTGCCGGCTTTCCCGATACGCAAGAGCAGTCTCCAGACGGATGTGTTTATGCTGACCTAGAGTCACTAGACGTCCGCCGCACCGCTCGCACTTTTGCCCTCAGGGTTCGGGGAGACTCCATGACTGGCGCGCACATCCTCGACGGCGACCTAGTTGTCCTCGAGTTGCGGAACCCCAACCACGGCAACATCGTCGCCGCCCTCATCGACGGCGAGACGACGCTGAAGCGCTATCTTGTGCGCCACGGGCGTCCCTTCCTTCACGCGGAAAACCCACAATACCCGGATCTCATTCCCGCCCACGAACTGCTCATTCAGGGGGTCATGGTTGCCCTCCTGCGCAAGCCCAAGGACAATGGGCGAGAAATCCAACCCTAGCCTTGGCGCTTGCCATCGCCGCGCATCCGCTTTTGCATGCGCGGATGAAACGTTCTTATGACCGGGCCAAAGATGAACTGCGTCCCATAACTTTTGAAGTAGGTATCGCCCCGCATGCCGCGGGTTCCGTCCTTGTCTCCTTCGGCAAGACCCGAGTGGTTTGCGCCGCCACAATCGATGAATCCGTGCCGCGCTGGATGCAAAACCAAAAGGTTTCGGGCGGGTGGCTCACCGCAGAATACTCCATGCTCCCTTACTCAACCTTAGGACGGAAGCCAAGGGACATTTCGCGAGGAAAACTCGACGGGCGAACCACCGAAATCCAGCGGTTGATCGGACGCTCCTTACGCGCGGTGGTCGATTTAGAAAAGCTGGGATCTCGAACCCTCTGGGTCGACTGTGATGTCCTCCAAGCTGACGGAGGCACCCGCACCGCCGCCATCACCGGCGGCTGGGTGGCGCTGCGGCTGGCGGCGCAAAAGCTGGTCGACGCCGGCGAGGTGAAGGAGAACCCGATCACCGAGCACATCGCCGCGGTCTCCTG
>CAXMPH010000116.1:0-4837 GCA_964195055.1 uncultured Chthoniobacterales bacterium
CGATGGAGACACGCTTGCGCGGACGCACCACCCGCTGGGTAAACTTAGCCCAATCCTCCATCTGAGGCGGTGATGTCTCTAGCTGGAGCGCCTGACAAACTACGGTGTCGAGGCCCTCTTGCTGAAGCATAAGGGGCAGTTCGTAGATACTGTTGTCCACATCGCGTGCCTCAATGACCGACGATTTGGCAACATTAGAAAAAAGCGACAATTTTTCCCTCACCTCGGCATCGAGAGGGTACTCGGTACGGGCAATAAGAATTTTCGGCTGCAAACCGATTTCGCGAAGTTTAGCCACGCTTTGCTGGGTCGGCTTGGTTTTCAATTCACCCGCAGCCTTGATGAATGGCACTAGGGTAACGTGGATCAGGATGGCGTTACCCTCACCAGCTTCGAGGAGGTATTGCCGAATCGCTTCGAGGAAGGGTAGACCCTCGATGTCGCCGGTGGTCCCGCCGATCTCAATAATGGCCACGTCCGCATGGTCCTTGGAGGCCAGCTCGTAGATACGGGCCTTAATCTCGTCGGTCACATGCGGAATGACCTGCACCGTTTTTCCGAGGTAGTCACCGCGACGCTCGCGAGCCAAGACCGTTTCGTAAACCTGTCCACTGGTCAGATTATTCCGGCGGTTAAGGACGCAGGAAGTGAAGCGCTCATAGTGACCGAGATCGAGGTCGGTCTCGGCCCCGTCGTTGAGGACATAGACCTCGCCATGCTGATAGGGGCTCATGGTTCCGGGATCAACATTGAGGTAGGGGTCGAGTTTCTGCATCGTTACCCGCAGCTCTCGGCTTTCCAACAGCGTACCCAGCGAGGCTGCTGCTAAGCCCTTACCGAGAGAGCTAACCACCCCTCCGGTGACAAAAATGGTTTTCATGAAGTTTTTTTACGGCGCCATAGCACCTCCGCCTTGGCCAAGTCCTCTGGTGAATCTACTCCGAACGAACCCCGCCGAACGACAATAACGCCGATGGCAACCCCGTGCTCCAGCGCCCGTAATTGTTCGAGTTTTTCCGCCTTTTCTAGCGGGGTTGGTTTCCAACGGACAAATTCGAGGAGGACTTTCCGCCGATAACCGTAAATCCCCTGATGCCGTAGATATTTCACCCCAACCAGACCATCACGGTTCGCCGGAATGAGACTGCGCGAAAAGTAAAGGGCCCGGCCAGCGCCATCCCGAACAACCTTGACCACATTGGGGTTGTCCAGATCGACCAAAGATGAAACCCAATGGGCGGCCGTCACCATGCCCATTTTAGGGTCGTTGGCCAGCGCCGAGGCCAGACGATCGATGGTGGTCGGAGCGATATCCGGTTCGTCGCCCTGAACGTTGAGAATAATGGGCGCCCCACGAAGTTTTGCGGCGACCTCAGCTAGACGATCTGTACCGGTAGAGTGACGCGGTGAAGTCATCGCCACCTCAGCCCCAAAATCGAAAGCCGCCTCGGCAATCCTCCGGTCGTCGGTAGCAATAATGATCCGATTGACACTTTTGGCCCGGCATGTCCGCTCCCAAACATGCTGAACCAGTGGTTTACCACGCAAGAGTGCCAAGGGCTTACCGGGAAAACGCGTTGAGGACCAGCGGGCTGGAATGATGGCGGTTACCCCCGACATTCGGCCTCCCCTAAAATAAAGTCTGCCGCGTACCCGATGTCTGGAAGGATGGCGTCAGCCGCACAAGTGAGGTTATCTTTGCCGTAGCCGGTCTCCACCAGCAGAGTGCGTAGGCCCGCTCGCCGGCCACATTCAATGTCGGAAGTTTTATCCCCAATCATCCACGATCGCGACAGGTCCAGACCATGCTCCCTCGATGCCTCCTCGAGCATCCGGGGAGAAGGCTTGCGCCTTTCGCTCGGGCGATCCGGGGTACTTGGGTCGTAGTAAGTCGCGGTGATTTGGGCTGGTTTGAGCTGCCAGACAACCTCCTCCTGCACCCGACAAAAGTCATCGTGGGTAAAGTAACCACGACCAATCCCACTTTGGTTGGTCACGATAATGAGGGCAAACCCCGCGGAGGACAATTTCACCAGAGCCTCCGAGGCACTGGCAAGAGCGCGCACCTGCGAGGGATCTGAGCAGTAGTCAACTTCCTCGATCAAGGTACCGTCGCGATCGAAAAATACGGCAGGGCAGTCAGCGGGCATGGTTTTCAAAACTAGTTATCAATTCCTCTGGAGTGAGAGTGGCGGTACCAAGTTTTCCCACGACAACACCACTGGCATGGTTGGCTATCTCCGAGGCCTCAAGAGGTGAGGCACCCGCACAAATAGCCAGAGTATAAAGCGAGATGGCCGTGTCGCCGGCTCCCGAGACATCGAAGACCTCGCGGGCCCGAGTGGGTGTGTGATGGAGTTGCCCACTCTTGGTCATGAGCAACATGCCCAGTTCGCTCAGGGTGATAAGCAATTGGTCGGCTTGCCATTGAGCGAGCAATATTTCACCGACCTTGAGGAGGGATTTGTCTTCCAGAGGATGCGGGTGCGGCTCACTCCAGGGGACACTTGCAGCAGCAAAGGCCTCGTGGCGGTTCGGTTTGACCACGGTGGCCTGGTTCCAAGAAAGAGGGTGACCAGCATTGGGGTCTACGGCCACGACACAACCTGCGGCCCGCGAACGATGGATAATTTCTGCGACAAGCTCTTCATCAAAGAGGCCCTTCCCGTAATCTTCTAGAATAACTCCATTGGTTTTTGGCAGGGCCTTATCCAATTTATCAAGCAAGGCGTGCCGCTGCTCCCGGCCAAGCGGTTCAATCAGTTCGCGGTCAACCCGAACAACTTGCTGGGTCCGGGCGATGATACGGGTTTTTACCGTGGTTGGTCCGGATTGGGTTACCACCCCCTCTGATCCAATACCTTCTCCCGCCAGCAAATGGCGCAACCGGACCCCCGCGGGATCCTCACCAGCCAAACCGAGGACAGAGGTCTCCGGGGTGAATCCGCACAGGTTGCGGGCCACGTTGGCGGCACCGCCTGGATAGGATGTCTCACGATCGACCGACACCACCGGCACCGGCGCCTCCGGAGAAATCCGAGAAACCTTACCCCAGATAAACTCATCAAGCATGAGGTCGCCTGCTACTAAGACACGGCAGGCCGGCATGCCGTTAATAATTTCTTGTACGCGTTTGGCAGTGGGAACTTGTTCCATAAGAAGTTTTTTATGCTTTATCTTGCCGTCCCCCCAAGTGAAATTTCGGTTAATCGTGATCTTGCGTTTCATCTGTACCATCTTTATCAGCGCACTTGCCGTTCCCGCCCTAGCCGAGAGCCCTCCCCAAAAAATTGATTTGAGCCAATTCCCGGCGGACACAATCGATCGGGTGATCGTTCCGGTGCCCAGCGAAGTCTTCGGCGTCCTCGACCAACTGGGAAACCCAAATTGGCAGTCCGAGTTGGGACCCGCCCGCACCTACCCGGCCAGTCCAAACCGCGCCCAAGTCGCCCTCCTCCTTGGTACGATCATTGCCGACGGCTTTGTTGCTGTAGAAGCTGAAGATGCTGAGCGGGTAAAAAAGATTGGACGCAATGTCCTGACCCTCGCCGAAGCTATCAATGTTCGCAAATCAGTGGTGACCCGGAGCAATAGCATCATCGAAAAAGCCAACGCCCGCCAATGGAATGCGGTGCGGCGCGAATTCGACGGGGCTCTGCAGGACGTCCATCAAGCAATGGTCGAGCTGGACGATGAGCAACTGGCCCAGCTAGTCAGTCTCGGCGGATGGCTGCGCGGCACCGAAGTCCTCACCTCGATCATCGATGAGAAATACTCCCAAGACCGAGCGGAACTACTCTACCAGCCCCTCCTCATTGACTATTTCAATCAGCAAATTAATCAGATGAGCGCCCGCTTGCGCGGAAATCCTTTGGTCGAAGAAATCCAAGAGTCACTGCAGCGCATCGGGCCCCTCATCAAAAAATCTCCGGCAGACAATATTTCCTCCGAAACCGTGACCGAGATCAATAGTCTCTCTGCTAAGATTGTGGGACTGATCCGTGCCCGAGCCGGCTGATCATGAATTTTTCTTCCCTCCACCTCCGTTCCCTTGTCGGGGCTGCATCCTTGGCCGCCCTCCTGCTTACCCTGCCCCAAGCGCTAGCTTACGTCGACGATGCCCTGTCTTTTGCCTACGAGGCAGCCAACCCCTACTCCCAGCGGGGATGGATCATTCGCGAAGACGCCTGGGGAGGGGATCTCGGAAAGGGAGAAAAAGAGGCGGTCACCGCACAACTCTTCCGCGGCAACCAATACATTTTCTTTCTTGCCACCGACGAGGACACGACTGCTATCCGAGTAAGTATTTACGATAATAAAGGAAATCTAACCGATGCAAAATCTTGGCAGAGCGGGCGCTTTGCCTACGCCGAGATCAAACCTCGTGCCACCGGCACCTACCACGCCATCATTGAAGTAATCTCCTCTGCGGAGGAACGATCTGGTTGGGCTCTTGTTTACGGGTTCAAGAAGGACTAATTCCCGGATGGAGAGCACCACCCTGCATTTTGACAACGCACGCGCCGCGTCCTCGCTCTACCACAACGACGAGCGCCTTCTTCGAGAACTAGAGCAACGCCTCGGCGTACAGGTTGCCACCCGAGAGGGGTGGATCCGTATTGATGGGGAAAAAGATCAGACTGAGCGTGCCACCAAAGTTTTCACCGAACTCGACGAAGCGCGGCGCAGTGGATCCGTTATTGGCCGACAGGAATTCCGCTATGCCTTGCAATCGGTCGAGGAAGGAACCCCAACCAACAGCCTCACCGATCTAAGCTCCGAGCGAATCGTCTGCTCAACCCGTAAGGCTCCAGTCATTCCCAAAACTCCCGGCCAA
>CAXMPH010000117.1:0-4803 GCA_964195055.1 uncultured Chthoniobacterales bacterium
AGAAACCAACCCCTTAGAACTAGGCAGCACATAGGCTATCCGGAAGGGCTGGGCTAGAAAACGACGAAAGAGAATGGCACTCATAAAGGGGTGTATGCTAGGAGTCCACTCAATGCTTAGGCAAGCTCAAGCTAGAGAGGTAATTTTGTGACCCCCCCCCGCCGAGTGGGGCTGGTAACCTGCGCCTCCCTCGTCGTAGCCAATATGGTGGGAACAGGGATCTTCACCAGCCTTGGCTTCCAGCTGGCGGAAATCACCTCCCCGCCGGTCATTCTCCTGCTCTGGGCTCTCGGTGGCGTCCTCGCCCTCTGCGGGGCTCTCTGCTACGCGGAGCTCTCAGCGGCTCTCCCCCGCTCGGGCGGCGAGTACCATTTCCTTGGTCGAATCTATCACCCCTCCCTCGGATTTATGGGAGGGTTGGTCTCGCTGGTGGTTGGCTTTGCCGCACCGGTAGCGCTCAGTGCCATGGCTTTTGGCTCCTATCTCCAAGGTCTATTTCCCGCCATATCTCCCCAAGCCGCATCGGTGGCCGTCGTCGTTATTGTCACCCTTTTCCACCTGGGAGATCTTCGCTTGAGCAGCATTTTTCAGATCGTTTTCACCTTCCTCAAAATCGGCCTGATTGTATTTCTTTGCCTCACCCTCCTCTCTTCGCCTTCAAGCGACTTCATCTCGGTCGAATCATGGGGCAAGCACATCTTCAGTGCCTCCTTCGCCGTCTCTCTCATGTTTACCCTCTACGCCTACTCGGGGTGGAATGCCGCCACCTACATCCTCGACGAAGTCCGCACCCCAGCCAGAGTCATTCCCCGAGCTCTCATCATAGGAACTCTCCTTGTTACCGTATTATACCTCGTCCTCAACTATGCCTTCCTCCAGGCCGCCCCCACCGAGAAAATGGTAGGCCAACTCAACGTCGCCCAGGTGGCGGCCCAAGCCGTTTTAGGCAGCGAAGGAGGCCGCTTGGTCGCCGCTGTTATTGCCCTCGGATTGATCTCGGCTATCAGCGCCATGATTTGGGCAGGGCCCCGAGTTGCCCTAGTCATCGGAGAAGACTACCCCAAAGCTTTTGGCTGGCTTCAGAAACGCAACCGATGCGGTATTCCCGCCGTGGCCGTCATAAGCCAGAGCACCCTGACCCTTGGGTTGCTCCTTACTTCAAGTTTCGAGCAAGTTCTCATCTACGCCCAATTTGCTCTGCTGGCCTGTGGGTTCCTGACCGTTTTCGGTGTCATCGTTCTCCGCTTCACTCAGCCCAATCTCCCGCGTCCCTTCCGCGTCCCTTTTTATCCAGTAACACCCATACTTTTCCTTGGCATCAGTGCCTTTACCATGGCCTACAGCGCCGCCGAGCGTCCCATCGAAGCGCTCTGCGGCGGACTGACCCTCCTAGCCGGGCTGATTGTTTACCAAGTGGTTGGGGCAAGGAAACATCCCTAAGTGAGTTACCGTTCCTTGAGCCATCTACCAAGCCACCCGGTGCCGCCGCTCCTCCTTAATCGAGCCTTCAGCATGAACATATTCCCCCGCCTAAAGTCGTCCGGCGAGGGCCCGTGCCAGGGTCAATTCGTCGGCGTGTTCCAGTCCTCCACCCGCTGGTACTCCCTGAGCTAATCGGGTCAAAGGCACCCCGTGTGGCGTCAGAATTTCAACAAGATAATTTGCGGTGGCCTCACCTTCTACATCGGTACTCAAAGCGAGGATGATCTCGGAAAAATTCCCTCGCTTGAGGCGGGTGACAAGTTCGGCTAAGCGCAAGTCCTCTGGCCCGACGTGCTCCAGCGGCGACAGCCTTCCCCCCAAGGCATGATAATGTCCCCGAAATCCACCAGAGCGCTCAATCGGAAGGATATCGGTGGCGCGCTCGACGACGCAGAGCAACCGTTCTCTTCCCTCGTCGAGGCAAATATCACAACACTCCTCGAGGCAAAAAAAGCCGCATTGGCGGCAATGCTTCACCCTCTCAAGCGCTGACTGCAACGCCGTTGCCAAGGCCGAAGGACGTTCCCCATCCTCACTGAGCCACAGAGCCAATCGCTCAGCGCTACGCGGGCCAATTCCAGGCAGGCGTTTAAGTTCCCGCACAAGCAAGCGGAAGGGCTCCGGATAGTCGACGGTCTTCACAGTCCAACATCCTGCCGCCGGGCGGCGTCGCTGCGCAGGGCAAAAATGCGCGCTGCCCCATCATTCTCCTCCCGAGCCAAGGCAGAAAAACCATTCCCAGCGGTAGTCCAATCCCCGCTCCAAAACGCCTCCCAAGCACTATCCCAGCGGCGAGTGAGATCAGCTGAACCACTCTTACTCGGGTCGAAAGGTCCAGTAACTTCCCGAAGCAGCACCCGCTCACCCTCAAAATCCCACCAGGCCAGACGCCGAGAGTTCCAAGTCTCACTAGCCAACTCGCGGGAGAGAGTATCGTCCACCAATAGTTTGGCGGCGTAGCTTCGAGCGGCGGCGGCCATACGAGCGGCTTGGCGCAGGGGGGCACCGCCGACCGTCCAACGTGCACCGGCAGGGAGATGCCCCACCCCAGTTAGATATTGCCCTCCGACCAAGGAAGGGCAACCACCCACCTTGTCGACCCAAGCGAAAAGCTCCCGAATGATATCCTCTGTCTTGGTCTCATTTCCCCAGCAGCCGAAAACAAAACGAGCACCCTCACTATCGCAGTGCTCCAGATAACCGCCCACCCGCTGGAAATGTGCGACCGCAGCAGCAGATCGCCCCGCTAACTGATCCCAAGCTTGGCTCTCATCGCCTCCATCACTCGGCCATAAAATTTCTGACACCGCCAGTTCCTCTGTCCGCGGACCCTCCTCCAAGTAACGCTGATCAATCATGGCGCGGAGAAACTCAGGCGCTATTCGAGAGCCAACCAGAGACTCCCAGCGGGCCCGCCTCGATCCCGCTGGGGAGAAAGAAAAGGTAAGGGCAACCGCCCCAGCCAACCCGGCCGCAGCTAGGGGCACTAACCCTCCCGCGGCATGCCCATAAAGCTGAAAGAGCCAAATTCCACTGAAGAGCAGCCAGAGGCTAGCGAGCCAGACAAGGACCTTGAGGCCTCGCCGAGGGATGTCGACGACGCACCAAGCCACTGCGAAGGCCATGACTACGGCGAGGAGCGCCTCCACCCTCGGGCTGATCACTGTGGGACGCCAAGCCAGATCCCAAGCAGGCAAGAGAGGTGCCCAGAGCAGCGGCAGCACCACCACAATGGCAATCAGAGCACAAATCAGAGAGGCTTTAAGATGCAGAATCAGTGGATTTTTCATCGGAAGAGCTTTCACGATAGGCGCACACCACCAGATCGCTCAAGAACTTGTCGGGAGAATCCACGGCGCCGCGGGTGAGCACCAGAGGTTCCTCCCCGGCCGGCCGCTGAATCAAACGGAGGCCGAACTCGTAATCCTTGAATAACTCGGAGCAAAGCTCACGCATCGGTTGCTGGCGTTGAAGAGCCATCTCCACCAAACGATCTAAGGCTTCTGGGGCAAAGCAAACCGTCATCCCGTTACCTTGACGGAACCGAGCCAGAAACTCTTCCGCGGTGCGCCGCAGTACCCGAACCTGCTCGTCTTGCCCGCTCGACTTCAATTCCGCCAGACGCTGAGCCGGATAATCAATGAGAGAGGTATCGATCCGCAAGGACTTCACCCCTGAGCCAGGCAGTTCAAATTTGAAGTTACGCAGCAGTCGCTCGCAGACGGTGAGAAGCCCGCGCGCGCCGGTGCCCTCCTCCGAGGCTAAGGCAGCGATGCGATCAAGGGCGCTCCCTTCGAACAGCGCCTCGATACCGAAAGCGAGAAAGGACCGTTCGTACTGGCGCAGCACACTCCCTTCCGACTCGGTCAAAATACGCCGCAAATCCTCCGCTACCAGATCCACGCAGGCCACTCGAACCGGCAGACGCCCAATAAATTCTGCCTCCATCCCGTAATCGATAAAATCCTTGGTTGTGACATCTTCTTGCCACTTTTGATCATCCTCCTCGGTCAGAGGAATGGTAAAGCCGATCTGGGTCTTCTGACGCCGCTTGTCCACGATTTCTTTCAGCTGGGGAAAGGCCCCGCTAACAATGAAGAGAATACTCCGGGTATTGACCGATTGGTTGCCTTCCTTGCCTCCGCGCTGCACCTCCATCACCGCCTGCATTTGACCGGCCAAATCCATCGGATTACGCAAGGAGACCTCCGTTTCCTCCATCAATTTGAGCAAGGCTGTCTGAACCCCGCGGCCACTGACATCGCGCCCAGGCATGCCCCCGGAGGAAGCAATCTTGTCCACCTCATCAATATAGATAATTCCGTTCTCGGCTCGGGCGACATCGCCCCCCGCCTTCTCCACTAATTCACGCACCAGATCTTCAACATCGCCCCCGACGTAGCCGGTCTCGCTAAATTTAGTCGCATCAGCTTTGACGAAAGGCACCCCGACCAAATCGGCAATGTGGCGCACCAAATAAGTTTTACCGACGCCGGTTGGGCCAGTGATCAGTACGTTTTGCTTGGCATATTCGACCGCATCTTTTTCGCCTTGTGCCGCCCGATCTCGAAGAAACTTGGCGTGATTGTAGTGATCGCATACCGCAATCGAGAGAACCTTCTTAGCCTCATCCTGCTTGATAACAAAACGATCAAGGTGCGCCTTGATTTCTCGTGGGGTAAAGTTGAACTGGAAAATCTCGTCCTCCTCTACTGATTCCTCCACCGGTTCGCCGACCGGCTCTGCCTCGACCGGACGGCCTTGGGACTTTTGCAAAGCCGATTGGAGTAGAGCCTGCATTCGGCGTTGCATCTCCTCAGG
>CAXMPH010000118.1:0-4777 GCA_964195055.1 uncultured Chthoniobacterales bacterium
CGAATTTGCGGTCCAAGGAGCGCCCGATGCCGCGGAGGCGGAGGCAGCAGCTCAGGAATGGCTGAGCCGCCGGATTGAGATGCAGACGGGTGACGAATGAGATTTCGGGTGCTAGGATACGACCCAGTCGTAGATTAATTCCCCCAAGTTCTGGTTCCACCTCTCTATCTTTTTGTCGATGAAACCTCCTGAAAACCCAGAAGCTAAGCCTCCAGGTATCCCAACAAAAGACCTTCCAAGCTATGAGCTGGAAGAGGAGGACGAGCCGAGGGCCTTGGCCAAGTGGATCCACGGTTGGCGCCTCCTCCTCGTGGTTCTTCTCCTCGGGCTCACCGTCGGATTAAGTTTCGCAGCCAAGCCTCTCTACCAAGAATTGAAAGCCCGCCGGGCGATGTCTCTGGCGGGGCAGGCTGGCCAAGCCATCGAAAGGGGCGAGATGGCCAAGGCCAACACCCTCCTCCGCCAGGCGGCGCTCATGGCCCATGCGGATGAGCGGGTTGCCTCGCTCCTTGTCTACCATGCGGCCCGAGCAGGAGACCTCGCTAGCGTGGCCGCCCTCGGTCAAAAATTGAAAGCGGGGGAGGCCTCCACCGACGAGATCCTTGTCTTCGGCGAGCGCTCGGCCCAAGCCAGACGGCCGCTCGAGGCCAAGCGAGCCCTCGAGCCCGACGACAGGACCCTACCGCCGAAGCTGGCCCTCCGCCGAGCCGCCCTGGCAGCGGGAAACCTCCAAGCCACGGGGCAGTTGGGCGATGCCATCCTTGCTCTCCGTCAGGCCCTGGCCGACTTCCCCGAGGAAGATACCCTGCGCCTCCGCCTCCTCCTCGCCCAGCTCTTGCTCACGGAAAATAGCGAGAGCGCTCAAGGTGAGGCGGAACCATTGCTCGAGGGCATTGCCTCCGCAGAAGGTAAAGAGGCCTTGATGGCCCTGCGTCTCTTGGCGGTAAGTCGCGCCAAAGCCAGCCCAAGGGACCCTGAAATGGTGGAATCTACGGTGGCTCTCCTACGTCACCACCCCGACTCCTCGGCCGCCGATGAGCTGTTTCTCGCCCGCTTGATCACGGCCTACGATCCATCCCGTCAAAAGGAGGCGACTGAGGCATTGATCAGCCGCCTCGAGGAGAGGGAGGCCTCCGCGGCAGACCGGATCGCCCCGGCCCGCTGGCTCATCGAATTGGAGGAATACGAGGGCGTCTTGGCCCTATGCTCGGCCGCAGACGCCGCGGAAGAGCCCGGCGCTCTCATGGCGCGTCTTGATGCCCTGAGCGGGCTCAACCGCTGGGATGAGTGCGATGACCTGATCGATTCCAACCTCGCAGACTCCTTACCCTCCACGGTAGCCCACCTCTTCCGCGCCAGATTGGCAACCATGCGAGGTTGCGAGGGCGCGGCCGAAGGAGAAAAGCGGCAACTGCGGCAGGCGATGCAGTTCGCCGCCATGTCCGAGATCCTCTTTGTCGCCGGCTACGCCGAGTCGGTCGGATGGAAAGCGGAGGCCTTCACCGCTTGGCGTATCCTTAGCTCAGAGAATCCCCAAGCCCCCGAAGCCTTGCGAGGCCAGCTCCGCAATTTCCCAGCCAGCATGTCTGCCGAGGCCAGCGCTGCCTTGAGCAAGGCCCTCCTCGCCCTCCAACCCGATGATCCCTCCGTTCGCCTCAGCGCGGCCTACCTCCACCTCCTAGCCGGACAGAGTATCGAAAAATTTGGACCGATGGCGGAAGAGCTTCTCGTTGCTGACCCGAGTTCGATAGAAGCCCGTCGGGTTGCTGCCTTGGCTCGCCTGCGCCAGGGACAAGCCGCCGAGGGACTGGCCATCTGGCCGGCCGACAGCGAGGAGGAAAGCCGTTGGCTCATCCTCCATGCCGCCCTCCTCAAGGCCTCCGGCCAATCCGATGAGGCCCAGGAAGTCATGCGATCCATCGATCAAAGCGATCTCAATAAAGTCGATCTCGACCTCTTCCACGGGAGCTGAACCTCGCCACCGACCGAGATTTCTCGATAAAGCGGTCGCTCCCCTATTGCTTTGACTCGCCTTCAGGGAAAAACCACATTATTTCCCATGCGCTATCTGCTCCTGATCACCTCTGTCCTTGTCCTCGTCGGCTGTGGCACACCATACGGGACCTCCGGGTCATTGGGCGGAGTCAAGGTGTGGCGACATCCCAAGAACAAGGTGGAAATCGTGGTCTCGGGGCGACACAACACCAACTACGACGAGCTGGCCCGGATGTGGAAAAACAAGGCAAACGAGGTCGCCTACGTCCGCGGAACGAAAGAGTACGAAATCGTCTCCTTCTCCACCGGACGAGAAATCCTCGGGATAGAAGTCATCGGGGAAGGCAGCAATATCGAAAGGTACGCCGATGACTCCGCCTTCTGGCTACCCAAAATTGCCCGCGGGGTCATTCGGTTCCCAGATTCACCAGCAGCTCGCTGAGCCTAATCACCCTACGAGGAAAATCATCGGGGAGAGGGTTTTCCGAGTCGGTCAGCAAGGCCGCTTACAACTCGATCCCAACGGTCTTCCCTTGGAGAGCCTAGCGACTAGCTAAGTCATTCTACTGGGGACGATGGATGATTTGTTGGCGGCCTAGGGTGACTACCCTCGGGGCAGCCGCTCCGGGGCTTTGCACCTGCAGGGTGACCTGGGTGTTGGGTTCACCCCGGATCATTCCAGACACTTGATTGATCCGCAGGCCGCGCGAGTCGACCCAAGAACCACTGGCATCGGCGACCGCGAGCAGCCGGTCACCCGGTTGCAAGCCGCTAGTGCTGGCCGGACTCCCCGACACAAAATCCTCCAAGATGGGGACCCCGTCGCTACCACGAGCGACCCGCGCCCCAATCCCGATGGGGGCCGCCCGCTCAATCCCCTGATTGGCAGCCGTCCGATCGGCCTCGTTGGTCAAACCTCCCGCCCATTGGGCCGCCGCCATGGTGTCCTGGGCCGCCCACGCCTCCGCGATATCGCGAGCCGCCCGACTGCGCGACTGCTCCGTATCGGGAGGCATCAGCTGAAAGTTTTGCGCGGCCGTGACGGGATTGACTTCCGCCTCCGACTCCAAAACGCGCGCGAGAACCCGGGAACGATCGTTAGGATCAGAAATCCCCGCAGCCCAATCCCGAACGGCCGAGGAATCGATATCGGCCCACCGATCGACGAACTCTCGGTAAAACCGCGCCTGATCACGCCCCACCAACCCCTCTCCTAAAGCGAGAGCTGCCGCCGGATCGGTCGTGACCAAGTCGGCGGCGACCCGACCCAGCAATTGGGTGCGCCGGCTGCCGTCTTGGGAATCGAGAAGCATGGCTGCCGTCTCGCCGGCGCTGAGGCGCCCAGTCTCGAGCAGGTAGTTGGCCAAAGCACCGGTCGCCCCATAGCGCCAGATGTCACCCCCGCGGATGATCGCTAGGTTAGAAAGCCCCGACCACTCGCCCAGCAGGGCAACCATGGCAATATCCCTTGATTCTGCGTCCGGCAACTCCGCTACCCGCGCAAGGGCTTCGGCTTCGCTCAGGTTGACGAGAGAGAAGGCAAATTCATTGATCAACCTTTCGCGGTCACGCGGATCTACCGCAAGGGCGAGCTGCCGCGTCAGATCGGTATCGGAAGAGGATCTCCCCAGCGCCCTTGGCCCCGTGGGGCGGGAGGAGCTGGTGGGGCTCAGGGTGGTGCGGCCGATTTCGGTGTCCGTCAGGACCGCCAACTCGGAGCTTTCGGCCCGAGTCGATGTTGCGGCAGTTTTCCCTCCATCTCCTTGGCTCGGCAGCGGCTCAATCGTGGTTAAGCCAAAAACCAGCAAGACACCGGCGAGGGCCAGCAGGGCGGCAATAGCGATTTTGACATTCATAGTCGTGGGGCTACAGATTGCGCCCGAAAACCACCGGATAAAAGCATTGATTAAGGGGCAGACAAGGCAACGGCTTTCGCCTTGGCTGGGGAGCAGCCCAAGCCCAAGCTGTTGTCAGGGCAAGCCGCTTTGCCTTTTTCCGTTGGAAAACGACAAAAAGGTAAGCCGCCCCCTCTTGGCCCACGCTAGCACATCCTCCCGCATCCCCCATGGCATCGCATTCCCTGACTCTCCCAACTGGAGAAGCAGTGCACTTCTCTGGATGCCCCCACCGCAGCAAAATTCTTAAGCAAAGAAGATCCCGTTGCTGCGACCGCGGCGCTGCAGTCTCTTTTGCCCCTGAGGGCGCAAGCCATTCTAGCAGAAATGAGGCCGCCAGAACGCCAACGTATCTTCAAGGTCACCCCCGCCCAATTCCTTGGCACCTGGCAGCTTGAAGAAAATCACTGAGAGGGCTCGGTCGGCTCCATGATGGAACCTCCCATTGGGGTTTTTCATCCCCATGAAAGTGTGGGCGAGACGATCGGGAAACTCCGGGAAATCACCCAAGAAAGGATCATCACCTACTGCTTCATCACCGATGAGGAGAACAAGGTCGTCGGCGTCGTCACCATGCGCGACCTACTCCTCAACCCGACCCATGCTCTGCTAGAGAATCTCATGCTGCGCCATGTCTTCTATCTCTCCTCTGGAATGTCTCTCCTCGAGGCGATGAAGTCGACCCTGCGCCGGCACTTCCCTGTCTATCCCGTCTGCGACGAGGAAAGGCGACTCGTCGGCTTGGTCCGAGGCCAGCAGCTCGCTCAAGCCCAAGCCTTCCAACTAACCGCTCAAGCCGGTGCCATGGTCGGGGTGGAGAAGGAGGAGCACCTCTCCACCCCCTGATGACCAGCTTTAAGTTTCGCCACCCTTGGCTGCAAATCAAT
>CAXMPH010000119.1:0-4402 GCA_964195055.1 uncultured Chthoniobacterales bacterium
GCCGAAGCTACTGCTCCTAAGTCGGCGGATGATATTCTCTCGCTTGATGCTCCCCTGGGGCCGATCAAGGTTGTTAAGGCCAAGGGTAGTAAAAACGTCCTTCATGGCATCGCTCACGTCTTAGCCACATTTAATAACACAATTGTTAGCATTACCGACCAGCGCGGCGCCGTTCTCGGTGCCTCCAGCGCTGGTAAGGTCGGCTTCAAAGGCTCGCGCAAAAGCACCGCCTACGCCGCCCAGTTAGTTGCCCAAGATGCCGCCCGTCAGGCCATGAGCCACGGGGTTAAAGAAGTTGAGGTTCGGGTCAAAGGTCCCGGTTCCGGCCGTGAGTCCGCGGTTCGCGCCCTTCAGGCGATCGGTCTTGAAATCACCGTCATCAAAGACGTCACCCCGGTGCCACACAATGGTTGCCGTCCGCCCAAGGCTCGCCGCGTTTAGGTGGCCTCGCGGAAATCTGCTCACTCCAAACTGTAAATTCTTAATCCCATGGCACGTTATACCGGTCCTAAAACTAAATTGAGCCGCCGCTTCGGCGTTTTCCTTGTAGGCTCTCCTAAACACTTCGAGCGCCGCAGCTACCCACCAGGTATGCACGGACAGAAAGGCATGCGCCGCAAAATCTCCGAGTACGGACAGGCTTTGGCGGAGAAGCAAAAACTAAAGGCTCAGTATGGCGTTCTCGAGCGTCAATTCCGTCGTTATTTTGAGACGGCACTGGCTCGTCGCGGAATCACCGGTGAAACCCTCCTGCAATTGCTGGAAACTCGCCTCGACAACGTAGTCTATCGTCTTGGCTTTGCTCGTACCCGCACCGCCGCCCGCCAAATGGTGGCGCATGGTCACGTTCAGGTCAACGGACGCAAGAACGATATTGCCTCCGCTAACGTCAAGATAGGAAGTACGGTGACGATCAAAGACTCTCCCAAGCCCCGCGCCTTGGCGGCCCGTCAAATGGAGGCTACCCAGATTCGTACCGTGCCGGAGTGGCTCGTCGTCGATCGGGATAACTTCAGCGGAACCGTTTCGCGTATCCCAACCCGCGAGGAAATTGCCCCAGTAGTGAACGAGCAACTCGTGGTCGAGCTTTACTCGCGCTAAACGCATCATTCTCTCTTCTTAGAGCGTCGCCCCCTCAAAGTGGGGCGGCGCTTTTTTATGCCTCCTGCGCCTGGTTCTACGGTGGCCCTAACCTAAGAGCACTTCCCCGATGCCGAAACCGCCTTCCCTCTACATCTCTTTGAGGATTTTCGGGGCTGGAGCCTTATTTGTTCTCTTCCAACTTTTGCTCCAATCATCTCCTTCGGTGCTGCGCGACGGAGTGGTGGTGGACTTCTCCCTAAGTAACGCGGGATTTGGGGGGTTTTCCGCCAGTTTTTATTTTCTCTACATTCTTATTCAAGTCCCTTCGGGCTTGCTTGTAGCCCGCTACGGTCCGCGGCTCGTCTTGAGTTCCGGTGCTCTGCTTTGTGCCGTGGGCTGCCTCGCTCTCTCCTTTTCTCAAAGCATATTTTGGGCAGATGCCTCCCGTATCCTCATGGGCCTCGGGGCAGGCCCCACCGTGGTCTGTACCATGACACTCGGCGCCCGTTGGTTTAACGCCCGTTCTTTTCCGCTTCTCGTCGCTCTGACCGAGATGGCTGGCATGGTGGGCGTCGCCTTTGGCCAAGAAATCCTCGGTTTCACGGTGGCGGCCGCGGGCTGGCGCCTCTCCATGCTCGGATGTGGGGTTGTCTCCCTTGGCCTGTCGGCCTTGCTTTGGGGGTGGGTTCGGGATTTTCCTCGGCAGCGAATGGACTCGGACGATCAGCCTGATTTTCCTGGTTTCTCGCCTTTACTTCGGCAGGTACTTCGACCCCGCCTTTTCCTCGCGGCTTTGGCTGGAGGTATGGTCGCTACCGCTGGGATGGCCTTTGGTTTGCTCTGGGCCGTTCCATTCTTTGAGGAGGAGCTCCGGCTGACTTTGCCTCAGGCGTCGATGCTATCTTCCCTTTATTTCTGGGGTGCCTTGCCTGGCATGTTGTTTTTCGGCTGGGTCGGCCGGCGAGGTCCTCGGGCCGCGGCTGGCTGGTTAGCAGCTGGGGCGGTTGCTACCACGGTTTCTCTCTATCTCGTTCTTTTTGTCGCTCGTGAATTCTTTCCGGCGGCGGTGGCCATGTTCCTTCTTGGCGCGGTCAGCTCATCCTATGTCCTCGCCTTTCCTCTGGTACGACACGAAGCCGGTCGAGGTCTCTCCGCTCCTGCCCTCGGAGTGGCTAACATGGCTGTCATGGGTGCTGGGTGTTGGGTTTTCCAGCCCCTGATTGGCTGGCTGGCCGGGGTCAAGGGGGAGGGCGTTCCGGATGCTCAGACTTTATCCATTCTCATCTGGTGCCAATTGGTAGCTCTCCTCTTCTTGTCCGTTCGTTGGTTCTTCGGGCAGAAAACTTCCCCGTAGACTCCCTCGCGGCTAATCTGATAATTATGGATGTTCATTCGACCAGCCTCGAGGGCATGTTGCTTTGTCAGGGGTCCGCTCATACAGACTCCCGCGGATCCTTTACCGTGACCTACAACCGTGAGGAGTTAGCCGAGGTGGGGATCACCGCAGATTTCCTTCAGGATAACCTAATCAAGACATGCCGGGGGACGCTGCGTGGGATGCACTTCCAGAGTCGATCCCCGCAGGGAAAGCTGGTCACCGTATTGCAAGGTGAGGTCTACGACGCCGCGGTGGACCTACGCCCGCAATCACCCACCTTCGGACGTGGCGAGGGATTTCTCCTTCGAGCGGATGATCAGACCAGTCTCTGGGTTCCTCCGGGCTTTGCCCACGGTTGCCTCGCTCTGAGCAAAGATGTGATCTATCTCTACAAGGTGACGGCGCCGTGGGACCCAGAGGGGGCCCACGTGCTGGCTTGGGATGATCCTAATGTCGCCCTGCCCTGGCCTCTGCTGGCGGGGCAAAAGCCGGTCCTTTCCTCACGGGATACCAAGGGGCTAACTCTTTCGGCCGTCTCTGATTTGTTGCTCTGAGTCTTCGGGGTTGGCAAGTGTAGAGCACTGGGAAATCATGGAAGAGTGATGAATGCCCCTGAGCAAGAAATGGTCCAAGTCTCTCCGAGCCACCAGCTCTGGCTAGCTCCGGAGTTTATCCAACTCATCCGCAACGCACCCCGGCAGGACTTTGTCGTTCGGACGATCACCCACCGCGAGGCCCATGGTATGCCTCTTATGTCGGCCGAGATGGTTATCGCTGGGGCAGAGACCCGCCAACAGTTTCCTTTAGCTAAGCAATACCCGATGCATTTCCGTAAGACATATTTTCCGGGGCGGCTCCACGGAGATCCCTCAAGGGAGTATGAAAAACAGCAAAGCGCCTCGGAAATTCTGGGAAGTCCTCCACCGATCGGATGGACCCAGAATACCTTCCGTTCGTGTTTTGTGGCGGGGAGGCCGTACTCGCGCTTGACCCCTTTCGGGGTAGAACCAGAAGAGAATAATGTACCGATAGCGGAGGAACTCCCATGGGCCACCGCGATCGGCCTCTGGTTTCTCTGCTGCCAAATCTTTGATCAGATGTCTCGCCTGCATCAGGCCGGATTGGTTCACGGGGATATGGAATTGCACAATATCGTGATCGCTCCCGCACCGATTGAATCGGTCCTGATTGATTTCGAGCGGTCTCGGAAAAAAGAAGAGCTTGCCCCGACTGAATGGGAAAAGCTGGTCAAGATCGATCAGACCGAAATTTTAAAAGAAGCGGTCTATCTCCAATGTGCCCTCGGGCGCCAAGCGGGCCCCCTCGCTGAGATGGCGATGGAAAGGATGGGCGAGTTATTTCTATCGCCGGGCCGGTTTGAGCGGCACATCAGGAGGCAGGTAACTACCTTATTTATCCTAGGTCCTGGCTTTCCTGCGAGAGTAACTTGGGCTCCGCTTTGATTAGGATCAGGGTTCCTTGGTTCCGTGGTAGGTCTGCCAAGGTTGTCCCCAGAGAGTCAGGAGAGGTCACCTACTGCATGATGGTGTTGAACCAGGATTGGTAGCGATCGTCTCGCGCCTGACGGCGAAGGGATTGCCGATTCTGGTAAGAATCCCACTTCTCGTTGCGGTGGGTGAGCTTGCGCTGCAAGGCGTAGGTTGGATCCTCATAAGGGTCCTTGCTGGCACAGCCGACCAAGGGCCCACTTACTACGAAAGTAGTCAGGAGAAGGGGCAATATTTTCATGGAAAGAAGATTAGCGAGTTCAGCCAGCTTTTGTGAAGTCCAGCGCCGCCAGACGCTGGGCAGCTTCTTCCGCTCGAACGCGGCTGTTGAAGGCTGAGATACGGAAGTAGCCCTCACCGGCTGTTCCGAATCCGCTTCCTGGAGTGGTAACAATGTCGGCCTCATTAAGGAGAAAATCGAACATGGTCCAAC
>CAXMPH010000119.1:4412-4746 GCA_964195055.1 uncultured Chthoniobacterales bacterium
GCACGCCTTCTGGTCCACGCACCCAAATGTAGGGAGCATCGATTCCGCCGTAGACCTCAAGGCCAGCGCCGCTAACCGCTTGACGTAGAATGCGGGCGTTTTCCATGTAGAAAACAATGAGACCATCGACTTGCTCTCTCCCCTCGGGTGAGTAAACCGCTTCGGCGGCACGCTGCACTGGGTAGGACACCCCGTTGAATTTGGTCGTATGGTTACGCACCCAGAGAGAGTAGATGGCCTGCTTTTCTCCTCCGCGGGTCGTGGCCTGTAGCGTTTTTGGTACGACGGTGTAGGCGCAGCGCAATCCGGTGAACCCGGCGTTCTTGGAGAAGCT
>CAXMPH010000120.1:0-254 GCA_964195055.1 uncultured Chthoniobacterales bacterium
GGTCCCATGACCATTGCCATGCTTATGCGCAATACCGTGAAAGCCTGCCGACAAATCCACCACCTCGACTAAATATTTTATGCTGGCCACCGCATCGGCGGAGGAACATTGAAAGGATGTGGTGTCGAATAAGCTCTCCGCACCGATTCGCCTTCGACTTGATGGGCGGGTCTGCCAACCCATCGCTGCCGGTGGCAGACGGAGCGCCGTTTTGCCTGACGCCGCCAGTCTTTCCTCCTTGGTGGCGGCGCGCC
>CAXMPH010000120.1:264-4736 GCA_964195055.1 uncultured Chthoniobacterales bacterium
CAATCCCTCTCTTCCCTTCGCCCAAACCCACAGGTGACGCACCCATCTGCCATCAAGAAATGAAATCCATAAAAAAACACAGAACCAAGCTGATGGCGGCAGCCTGCGCCACGGCCATTCTCCTGGGAGGTTGCGAAAAGAAAGACGAAACCCTCAAGTTATTCGCTTGGTCGGAGTACATTCCCAAAAACGTCATCGACCAATTTACGAAGGAGACAGGAATCAAGGTCACCATGGAAAACTACACCTCCAACGAGGAGATGTTGGCCAAACTCCTCGTGGGTGGCCCCGCCTTCGACTTGATCCAGCCGAGCGATTACGCGGTGCAGGCCATGATCAAGGAGGATCTCCTTTACCAGCTTAACCAGACCAAGATTCCCAACCTGAAAAATATCGCGCCGGAATTCCGCAAGATGTCCTTTGACCCGGGCAACAAATTCTCCGTTCCATGGATGGCTGGCTTCGTCGGCATAGTCTACAACGCCGAAACCATTGCCGGACCGGTGGTCGGCTACCGTGATGTATTCACCAAGGACCACGCCGGACGCATTGTCATCATCGACGATGCACGCGAGATCGTCACTTGGGCTCTGGTTACTGCGGGCATTCCTATCAATGAAGTGAATGAAGACAACCTTGCCACCATCACCCCTTTGCTCAGTGATTGGATCTCCAAGGTCAAAGTCTTCGACTCGGATAGCCCCAAGACGGCGATGAGCGAAGGTGAGACTGATATCGGGGTTGTCTGGAGCGGAGAGGGAGCCCTTTTGTACGAGGAGAATCCCAAATTCCAATGGGTCATGCCGACAGAAGGCGTCCACATGTTTGTCGATAACCTGTCCATTCCCAAAACTTCCCAGAACAAGGAGAAAGCGGAAACATTCATTAACTTTATCCTCCGCCCAGATATCAGCAAATTAATCTCCGACGAGTTTCCTTACTACAACCCAAATATGGAGGCGCGCCGGCTCCTTACCCAAGCCCAGCTGAACAATCCGGCAAGCTACCCACCTGGTTTTGATCCAACCAAAGTAAATTTCTTCCAAGACGTGGGCGAGCAGACCGCGAAAGTTGACCAGCTAATCACCAAATTAAAAGCCCAGTAAGCCTCGATGTTCCCCACCGCTAGATCATCTCTGAATCCTCGCCAATGGCCTCGGCTGTAGACCGGACATTTGCCATGGTTGGTTTGAATCCCTTTCTCCCCTTTCATGCCATCCCAGAGGAAACCTTGCCGAGCCCCCCTGATCGACAACCATAGTTGGTCGGTCCACGGCAAGGTCAGGCAGAACCATCTAACCAAGATAAGTCCCCAAGCCTTCGGCACCACCTTGGGTAACTTTTTCTCTTACTTTTCTATTTTTTCCCTCTGCCCGAGCCTCAAAAAGAGAAGTATGGTGCCATGAATTTCTCCTCCCTCGGAAAAACTCTCTCCGGCAACAGCGGGATCAAAGAGTTGATGGACGACCTCGGCAATGCTCTCGCGGAGGGCGGATCGGATACTTGCATGCTCGGGGGAGGCAATCCGGCTCACATCCCGGCGATGGAGGAAGTCTGGGCCGATCGCCTCCAGTCCCTCACCGCTGATCCTTTTGCCCTCCGCCGCACTCTTGCCATTTACGACCCGCCTCGCGGCAACGCCGCGGTGCTGGAGTCTCTTGCGGCCCTCTTGCGCCGCACCTACGGTTGGTCGGTCGGCCCCGAAAATATTGCGGTCACCCCCGGAGGCCAGACTGCCTTTTTTCTCCTTTTCAATTTATTGGGTGGTCGCCGGACTGATGGCAGTCCTGGCCGAGTTCTCTTCCCCCTCATGCCCGAGTACATTGGCTACGCCAATCAAGCTCTCGAACCAGATATGTTCGCCTCCCTACGCCCCCGCATCGTCGAGACCGGACCCCATCGTTTCAAGTATCACATCGACTTTGAGGCTCTCAATCCTGCTTCGGATACGGCCGCCCTCTGCGTCTCACGACCGACCAATCCCAGCGGCAACGTTCTCCCCGATGAGGAACTACTTCGCCTCGCCGAGATCGCCGCTCAGCGTGATATTCCTCTCATCATCGACAACGCCTACGGCTGGCCATTTCCTGGGATTGTCTTTGGCGACTCGGCCCCTCTCTGGACCGACCAAACCATCCACGTCATGAGCCTCTCCAAGCTAGGTCTTCCCGGCACCCGCACCGCCTTCGTTGTCGCTCCTCCAGAGGTAGCCAGCGCCATTTCCTCCATGGTCGCGGTCACCGGCTTGGCCAACGGAAATCTCGGACAAGCCATCGTCGCCCCCCTACTCAAAAGCGATGAGATCTTGCATCTATGCCGGGATGTCGTCTGCCCCTTTTACAAACAAAAACGCGACAAGGCTCTGGCAGCGGCAAAGGAATTCTTCCCCAAAAATTCACCTTGGTCTTTCCACGAATGCGAAGGAGCCCTTTTTCTTTGGCTTCGGCTAAAAGACTCCTGCAAGACCTCCCGTCAGCTTTACCATATTCTCAAACAACGCGGAGTCATCGTTGTTCCGGGAGAGTACTTTTTCTTTGGCCAAGCCGCCGAAAACTGGTCCCACCGTGAGGAATGCCTGCGCATCTCTTTTGCGATGGACGATGACAAGGTGCGGGCCGGCCTCAAAATTATCGGCGAGGAAATCGCTAAGATCTATTAAGGCACCTGCAGCCGAGGCCCCCTGAGAACTCGGACCAGAAAAAGAGGGAGAGACTGCGAGGAAAAAAATCTGACTGAGGCCATCTACCTCGTAGCCGAAAGGCATTCCGTCAGATAAGGCAGCAGCTGCTTTTTACGGGAGACAACACTTTCGAGCCGCCAGACATTTTCACTGACTTCAGGGTAAGTGATAGAGCGCAAAAAGTCAGGGCTCCCCTCCACCAGCAAATAGGAGTTTTGCGTCTTGATATCGGTGACGAGCAAGGCGGCAAAAAGTAGACCAAAATCTGTTACCTGCTGCCCCAGAGCTTGCCGCAGCTTGGCCTGCTGGCGGTCGAATCCGGCAAAGGTCACTTCCTCAATCTGCGAGACACTAAACTTGACCCCACGCTCCTCGTATTGCTTGGAGTCTGCCCCAACAATCTGGGCCGCACTGAGAGTGGACAAGGGCGAACCGACGGCAAAGATCTCCAAGGCCAACTCATCCGCAGACACGCCTGCCAGCTGGTCAAGTTCGCCCAAAAACTTTCGGTCCGTCTCCGTCGCGGTTGGCGATGTGCCATTGAGCGTATCAGAAATGATCCCCGCCATGAGCAGACCGGCGGTGGCCCGATCAGGGACCATCCCGTGCCGCTGGTAAAGCTCGGCTACTAAGGTACAGGTTGACCCAAGAGGCTGATTGATGAAAAGGATCGGGGTCTCGGTAGCGATATTACCAAGACGATGGTGGTCAATAATTTCCACGATAGGTAGCTCGGCGGCCCCCGGCACTGCCTGAGAAATTTCGTTGTGGTCGACGAGGATCAGTTGCCGAGAGGGAGGCTTGAGAAAATCACTCTTGGACAAGATGCCTTCCAGCCGATTTTCCGGGTCGAGAACTGGAAAAATAAACTGGTTGGAAGGCAGGGCGGAACCCCGGGCCAGCGCCAGCGCCATATCACCGTCGAAGCGGATGGCACACGGCTCAAGGATGTGCTTAGCCACCACGGCCCCCCGGGAAAAGAATACGGTTGTCGCGGTATCCCACGGAGAACGGATCACCGCCACGGCGGCAGCCTCGGCCAAGGAAACAAGCTCAGGAGAAACCTCCGTCCCTCCGGTCACCACAATCGCCTTCACCCTCGCCCCGATGGCAGCACCCAGCACATCTTCTCGGTCCCCCACAAAAAGAACCGTCCTCTCTCGATCCATTTTGGCCAGACGAGAGGTGAAGGTTGCGATGTCCATAGCGGCCACAACTAAGGCGTGCACCACATCCTCCGCCGGGAGAACTCCGGTGAGCGACTCTCCTCCAAAAGCGGCCATGATATGCCCCAGTGAGGTCTGCACCTCGCGGGCCCGAGCAGCCGACTGGCGCGGCGGAAGGATGAGTCCGAGCAGCTTGTGCTCGCTGATCACCCCATAGAATCGTCCCTCAGCGCCGATCACCGGAAGCGCCCGCAAACGATGCTCCTGCATCAGCTCGAGAGCCTCGTAAACGGGCTGTTCCGGGTGGATGCTGATGTAATTGGTCACCATGGCATCCCGTACCCGGGGAGTGGCATCCGGCAAGAAATCCGGTTGCGGCACATCGAATTTTTCCAGAACGAACGCAATACGCTCATTCAGCGCTCCCGCCCGCGCTGCCCGCACTTTATCTACCCCTAGCCTCTGCTTAAGGGCGGCATAAGCTACCGCCGAACAGATAGAGTCCATATCGGGGTTTCGGTGTCCGATAACAATAGTTTCCATCATGATTATTTAACAGATAGAGCCCCTTGAAAGCGAAGCTTGGAAATCACCACAACGCACCACCCGATCAATAAAGAGGACCG
>CAXMPH010000121.1:0-3536 GCA_964195055.1 uncultured Chthoniobacterales bacterium
GGAATTTATCGTACTAGAGGACTTTACCTAGGATCTCTTTGCCATGGCCGAGGGTTCCTTGGTTTTTATTTTAGCACCTTTTGCCCTGTGCTAACCTTCCCTAGATGATTTTTCCTCGAGCCTTTTATTTCCCCTCATCACGAGGACTTCTCCCTGTGCTGGCTTCGTTGATTTTTCCGTTTGGTCTTCAGGCGGAGGAGAGTGAGGAGGTAACCAAGCTCTTCGTCCGGGAGGTCCCTCTCACCGTCCACGGCAAGACAGTAACGATGACGGCGATCGAGCAGGAAGATGGCACCCACGGTTACTACCCAGACAAAAGCGAGGGCATGCATGTCGAGGTGGTCAATCAACTCAAGGTGCCCACTTCGATCCACTGGCATGGCCTCATCTTGCCCAACCCGATGGATGGGGTGCCCTTTCTCACCCAAAACCCGATCGAACCGGGTGAAAGTCAGCGCTATGACTTTCCTTTGCAGCAGTCGGGGACCTACTGGATGCACTCCCACTACGCTTTGCAGGAACAGTACCTGACTTCGGCGCCGCTGATTATCGGGGACAAATCCCAAGATACCTTGGCCGATCGTGAGTACACGGTGATGCTTTCCGATTTTTCTTTCACCCCCGCCGCAGAAATTCTGGAGAATCTCCGTCGAGGGACCATGCCGGCTTCGGGGACAAAAGATGCCGCCATGTCGGAGCAATCACCGGAGCCCCAGACCTTGCTCACCCAAGGATGGGACGATCGGAGACAAAGATTTCTCAAAACTACGGTGGAGGCTCCCTTGAAAAGACCGGATGTCATCTACGATGCCTTGCTCGCCAACCGGCGGACCATCGATGACCCGGAGATTCTCGAGGTGCAGCCTGGGGAGACGGTTCTCCTCCGGTTGATCGGTGCCTCCTGCGCTACCAATTTTTTCATCAACACGGGGCTGCTGGGGGCCGAGTTGCTCGCGGTCGACGGACAGGCAATCAAGCCGCTCCGAGGAAATTACTTTCAGATGTCAGTGGCCCAGCGGCTTGATCTGCGGGTGACTATTCCCCAAAGAGGGGGTGCTTTCCCCATCATCGCTCAGGCCGAGGGATCTACTCTAATCTGCGGGGTCGTCCTCAAGACCCCCGAGGCAAAGGTTCCGACTATCCCGGTGCAGGCTAAGACGGCCACCGGAATCTTGGATAACACCCAAGAACGACGCCTGAGGGCTCCTCTTTCACTGAGCCAACGGGCGGTCGACCGCACTCTGCCCATGGTGCTCGGCGGCAAAATGAAAGGTTATGTCTGGACGATCAATGGCAAGGCCTACCCCAATCGCGATTCTCAGAATGTGAAGTACGGCGAGCGGGTCGAGGTAGTTTATACCAATACCACCAAGATGGGGCACCCGATGCACTTGCACGGTCTGGATTTTCAAGTGACCGAAATTGATGGAGAGAAAATTGAGGGCGCCATGAGGGATACTCTTCTGGTACCGGCGGGAGCGAATATGAAAATGGAATTTGACGCCATCTATCCCGGAGTTTGGGCTTTTCACTGCCACATCCCCTACCATTCCGCCAGTGGGATGTTCACCGTCTTAAAATACGAGGAAAGCAAGGGGAAGTTCTGGCGACCCGAGATGGTGCCCTTGGAGAACCTTGGTCTACTGCCCTCACCCAGTGCTACCTCGGAGGACTAAGTTATCCGACAGACTTGGGGCTGGATCTCTGGCCTTGCTTAAGCAAAAGAGACAGGCGCGTCGCCTTATCCCAAGGAAAGGATAGGTCTATGACCGGATGGCTTTAGCCGTTGCCTTCCTTCTCTGCTGGTGAAATTTTCATGCTCTATGCAGACGACGACCATAGGCGGTTATTTGGCGGCCCGGCTCACCCAGGTTGGGCTAGGTGATTACTTTGCCGTGCCGGGGGATTTCAATCTCATCCTTCTCGATGAATTTTTGAAGGAGCCTGGGTTGCGCATGGTCAGCTGCTGCAATGAGCTCAATGCTGGCTATGCCGCAGATGGCTACGCCCGTCTCCATGGTTTTGCTGCGGTGGCGGTGACCTACATGGTGGGAGGAACAAGCCTGATCAACGCCACCGCCGGCGCCTACTCGGAGGACTTGCCCTTGCTGGTCATTTCCGGTGGGCCCAACACCAACGACACCAAACTGGGTCATGTCATCCATCACACCATTGGTGAGGTACCCTTCAACCAGTCGGAAAAGTGCTTCGCTCCGGTGGTGGCCGGCACCTTTATCGTCAACAGGGTAGAGGAGGCGGCCGCTCTAATCGACCGCGCCTTGCTCCGTGCTTTCCAAGCGAAGAAGCCGGTCTATCTCGAGATCGCCTGCAACCTGGCCAACCAATTAATCTCTGTCCCCACCCCAATGGAGTGGCCTCCAACCCCTCAGGCCAGTGATCCTCTCGCTCTGGCGGCGGCGGTTCAGGCCATCCAGAGGCGGCTGGGTGAGGCGGTCAAACCGGTGCTGGTCGTCGGGGTCAAGGCGCGAGCAGTGGCTCAGGGAAAGGGGCTGGTGCACTTGGCCGACCAACTGGGCTGTGCCGTGGCGGTTATGCCGAATGCCAAAGGTTTGTATCCCGAGTTGCATCCAGCCTTCATGGGTACTTATTGGGGAACGGTGAGTAGCCCACACTGCCAGGCGGTGGTGGAGTCGAGTGATTGTCAGATTTTCCTCGGCCCGACTTTCAACGACTACAGCACGGTTGGTTGGTCTGCCGTGATCAAGACCGGCCAAGGAATCCTCGTTGATCCGGAAAAAGTTACCGTAGGAGGCACCGTATTCAATGGAGTCATCTTGTCTGACCTCGTAGCGGCTTTGGTTGCCATGCCGATGCTTGCCTGTCCTTTCTCGCTCAAGGAATTTAACCGAATCAACCGTCCCACCGTGGAGGAGGTGCCGGTGGTAAGCGATGACGCCTTGCAACTCTTCCAGCTCCGGCACCAAATCCAGGGCATGCTCGATAGTTCGACTGAGTTGGTTGTCGAAACGGGGGACTCCTGGTTCAACGGACAGCTCATGGATCTGCCCGAGGGCTGTGGTTATCACTTCCAGATGCAGTATGGCTCCATTGGTTGGGCCACCCCGGCTAGCTTGGGATTGGCCATGGCCGCGGGACCGACTCGGCGGATTCTTACGCTAACCGGAGATGGGTCTCTTCAGATGACGGCTCAAGAAGTCTCCACCATGATCCGCTACCAGCAGAGAATCATTATCTTTGTCCTCAACAATCGAGGCTACACCATCGAGGTAGAGATTCATGACGGGCCCTACAACAATATCCAAAATTGGAATTATGCCGCCCTCATGGAGGTGTTTAGTACGGAGCAATCTCGGGGATTGGGCCTCAAGGCGCGAACCAGTCGCGAACTGGAAGGGGCGATCGACCAAGCTAGAAGTTTCGCTGGTCCTGTCCTAATTGAGTGTGTACTGGATCGTGATGACTGCTCTCAAGAACTTCTTGCCTGGGGCAGTGCGGTGGCCCAAGCCAATGGCCGGCTCTAATCACCCTTGGCATGAGTCCTCGTGGGGAGTGGC
>CAXMPH010000121.1:3546-4726 GCA_964195055.1 uncultured Chthoniobacterales bacterium
ATCCATGTTTAATTCACAAAACGTTGATGTATATGTTTTTATAAACCTAATTTAGGCGGGCTAAGCGGAGGATTTGCTGAGTGCTTGGACGATATCGGCCGGCTCAGCACGTTGGCTGTAGTCGTGGTCGACAAATCGGTAAGTCACCTTTTGGTCTGTCCCGATGACAAAAGTTGCCGGAAGAGGGAGGGTAAAGGTGTCATCCCCATTGGTGGCAGGCAGATCGATGCCAAAGCTGGCGTAGAGGGGGCGCAAATTTTCCGCGACGACAAATTTGAGGCCAAATTGTTGAGCCACCGCATTTCTGGCGTCCGAGAGGACGGTGAACTCCAGGGCATGCTTTTGGGCGGTTGTCAGAGTGTGATCCGGAGTTTCCGGGGTGATGGCGACAAAGCTGGCTCCGGTAGCTTGGATTTCCGGTAGGGCCTGCTGCAGGGCGGCCAGCTGCAAATTACAATAGGGACACCAGCCCCCGCGGTAGAAACTGATCACGACAGGACCCTTTTGCAGGAGCGATTTCAAGTTGGTCGGCTCGCCTTGGTGGTTGGGCAGGGTAAAATTAGGTGCTTCGTCTCCGACCTGGAGGGAGGTAGCAACAATTCCGGTCTTTTCCAGGTCATCCTTGGCTTGATTCATGGTGGCCAGAGCTTCGGCTGGGACCTCGGCGACAAAGCTTTCGGTGAACTCGGAGATTTGTTGGTGCAGTGTTTTCATAGTTTCGTCTTGGGGATCTGATCGGGATACTTAGGCAAGTTGTTCCATATCAAAGATAAACACAGAATATCTCATGACACCTCTGGAGACCTAAGGTGGTAACCTGTTGAGCACCTTCCGTGGTGAATTCTTCACCCGAGTTGCTCCTGAAAATATTAGTGCTTCTTCTTAGAAGGAATCTTTTCCGGCCAGAAGGTAACGTCTCCCCGTGGGGTCTCGACTACGTTTCCGGAGGGAGAAAGTCCCTTGGCAAAATCAAAGGGAACTTCGACAAAGCTCGAAGTATCGCCCAATTCAATGAAACCAACTTCTCGGGGGGCGAGTCCGGCAACGTCAACAAGGATATCTACGATATCGCGGGGATTCTGAACTTCGGCCTTGGTCAGGCTGATCCGTAGCCAGGCCTTGCCGGCGGCAGGCTTACGCGGAGGAGTCGGTCGCGAAGTCGTTGGATTGGGATGGGAGG
>CAXMPH010000122.1:0-4707 GCA_964195055.1 uncultured Chthoniobacterales bacterium
CAAATCGTCCAACAAATCGCCAAGGACAACGTCGCCTATGCCAAAGCCTACCGCGGGGAGGTCGACCTTACCGCCGCTCAAATCGGCAAGGAGACGGTCATAACGCCCCCCACCGGCAATGGCCCGCCGCTCCTGCCTTCGGTCGAATACCTCGAAGACCAAGCCGGTATAATAGGCCAACCCGCGGACAATTCTGAGGTCGAGCTGACAAAAATCCTCCAACCCCCGAGCCGACAGATTGGCCTGTAATTTTTGGTAAAAAGCAGGCTGAGCCGAGGCAATGAATTCCTCGACCTCTCTAAGAGAGAGCCCTAGGGCATGCAACTTCTCTTCCAGTACCTGAGGCGGTTCGCGCTCCAATTTGTCGATGACGGCCAGGGCATGGCGGACTTGCAACTCCTCCTTCAGCCCCTTTTCGGCGAGGAAATCCAACCAGACACCTCGGTCACTCACCCGCACCACGATATCCTCCGCCTCGAGCCCAAAACCTTGCAGGGTCTGAATGAGCATGGCTAGGATTTCGGCATCAGCGGCGGAAGACGCATCCCCAATCAAGTCGCAATTGAGCTGCAAAAATTCGCGTAAACGACCGCTCTGCTGCTTCTCGTAGCGAAAAAATGGGGCAATGCTGAACCACTTGATCGGCTTGCGGTATTCTCGGGCCTTGGCAATGAGCATCCGCGCCAGAGTAGGCGTCATCTCCGGTCGGAGGGCGACTTCGCGATCGCCCTTGTCAGTGAAGGAAAAAAGCTGACCGAGAATCTCTCCACCGCTGTTCTTCTTCCGATAGAGATCTAATTCTTCCAAAGTCGGGCCATCGTATTCGAGGAAGCCGAAACTGCGAGCTACCCGCCTCCACATGCCAGTAACATAATTACGGCGGGCACAATCGGAGGGGTAGAAATCCCTAAAGCCTGGAAGTGAGCGCATAAGAATTTCCATCTTGGACTTAGCCACGCTCTGCTTCAATTCCTCTTTGGCTGCTATTGGCTTTTCTTCCAAAAAACAGAAAACTAGCCCCAACGGCCCAACCATGATCCTTGATTCACTCCAGCTTGATGATTTCCGGTGCTTCCCTCGGATCGAATTTCACCCCGGCCCGGGGCTCAATCTGCTGTCCGCTTCCAATGCCAGTGGAAAGTCCACTCTCCTTGAGGCCATAGGTGTCCTTCTTCGACTTTCTTCCCCCCGCGCCAGCAAGCTCAACGAAACGATTCGTCGAGGCAGCAACGGATTCTCACTTCAAGGCAGAATTGAGGACCGCCAGCTGGCCTGCCACCTCTCACGAGAGACCGGCCGGAGGCTAATCCTTGATAACACCCTACAGGCCAATGCCCAGGAATACCTAAGCCTCGGCTTAGTTGCCTTTTTTTCTAGTGAAGACATTGAACTAGTGAGGGGAACCTCTTCCAAACGGAGGCGATTTCTCGATTTCCTCGGTAGCCAGGCCGACATCGGCTACCTAAAAAATCTCCGCAACTATGAACGCGCCCTCCGCGCTCGCAATTTTCTTCTGAAGGAGGGCCCACGTCGGGAGCGCGAGTTAGCCGCTTATGATGGCCCTTTCCTCTCCGCCGGCAGCTACCTCAGAAGAGTTCGGGGCCTTCTTTGTGCCGAACTCTCTCCTCTGGTAGCCCGTCACGTTCGAGCGATCAGCCCGCGCGGAGAAACCACCACTTTAGGCTATCAACAATCTGGGGAAGATGAACTTTCTCTCGCTCTGACCGCCAGCGCGGAAAAAGAGCGACGCCTACGCCAGACCGTGGTCGGTCCTCATCGCGACGATCTCGCTCTTGAGTTCGACGATGCTGCTGCTGGTCCTTTTGCCAGCGAGGGACAACAACGCACCTTGGCCCTCGCGCTCCGCCTCGCTCAGGCAGAGCTCATTCGCCAGCGCCGTGGCACCCCTCCTATCTATCTGCTCGATGATGTCTTCGGCGAATTGGATACCGTACGAAGACAAAGACTCCTCCAGGCATTACCCGATGATGCCCAACGTATTCTGACTACAACCAGCTGGCAATGGCTCGAGGAAGCTGGTCAAGCCATCCACTGGACCATTGAGGACGGTCGACTCGCTGAACTGAAGCAGCCATGACTTTGCTTTCTTCGATTCCAGACAAAGTCTATGTCCACTTTGGCAAAAAAATCTTCACCGCCTCTACCATCGACTAAAAGCAGCCTTCCTCGTTAAAACCACAAACTGAATCTCTCCTTAAGCAAGACAACTCCTGGAAAGTCTTCCTCGACGTCTCACCGGTAGGTTATCCGACAACTCTAGCAAAATCCCCATGACCAAAATATCCATTAGCTGCCTCCTTGCCTTCAGCATCTTCACCTTGGCTCCTCTGCCAGCCGAGACCGAGGCACCAGCAAACTCCCCCAGTCAGCTAAACCAGGGCAAATCTCCCACGGCGCAGACCATTCTGGGCAATCCCGATTATCCCGCATTTTCCTATGGTGGCTACCGGGACAAGACAAGAGAGGTGGAGCCGAGCGTCGAACAACTCAAGGAAGACATGCGCATTCTCTCGGCCATGGGAATCAAGTTGGTGCGAACCTACAACACTCAGCAGTACGGGCATGCCGCAAAATTGGCCGAAGCGATTGAGCAACTCAGAAACGAACAACCTAGATTCGAGATGTTCATCATGCTTGGAGCATGGATCGAATGTGCGGGGGCTTGGACCGATCAGGTAGACCATAACGCGGAAAATGTGACGAACAATCAGGCCGAGATAGAGGCTGCGGTACGTCTAACCAAGGCATACCCCGAGATCATCAAGATAATTGCGGTGGGTAACGAGGCCATGGTGCACTGGGCCGGAAGCTACTTTGTTGCGCCAGGGGTGATCCTCAAGTGGGTCGACTATCTGCAAAACCTTAAGTCTGCTGGAGAACTCCCCCAAGATGTGTGGATCACCAGTTCTGATAATTTTGCCTCATGGGGAGGTGGCGATGCCAGCTACCACCAAAGCGACCTAGAAAAATTGATCAGATCCGTCGACTTCATCTCTCTCCATACCTACCCGTTTCACGACACCCACTATGCCCCCGCGTATTGGACCGCCCCCTCGGCAGAGAAGGATGCCAGCCCCAGAGCTAAGGCAGAGGCCGCTATCCAGCGAGCAGCCAACTATGCCAAAGCCCAGTATGAGGATGTGGCAGACTATCTCGGTAGCCTCGGCATCGAAAAACCGATTCATATCGGTGAGACGGGATGGGCAGCACAAGCGAGTTCTTCTTATGGGGCCACGGGGTCGCAAGCGGCCGATGAATACAAGCAAGGACTCTACCTCCAAGCGATGCGGCAATGGAGCGAGGAAGCGGGAATAACCTGCTTCTATTTTGAAGCCTTTGATGAGCAGTGGAAAGACAGCGGGGATGTTGGTGGCTCAGAGAACCACTTCGGCTTAATCAACCAAGATGGTCTGGCGAAGTACGCCCTTTGGCAGGAGGTCGATGCCGGAAAATTTGAAGGGCTGACCCGTGACGGAAAATCCATCGGGAAAACTTTTAATGGCAATACGGATGAACTTTTTGCCAGCATCCTCGAAGTCCCCTCTGCCGACCAATTGAGGGGGCGCATGCTTGCCACGGTTAACCAATCCCGAAGCATCGGAGAACCGGTGACTCAAGATCGGTACCTGATTATTGGCCAACCGAAATCCTCTAATTTTTCCGAGAGTAATAGCCATCCCAGCAAACCAGTAAAACTCAATGTCTGGGAAGGCACTTGCAGTTTAGAACTCTCCAGTGAGGACTCCCTCCGCATCACCCCCGGCACCGGAGACTGGTGGGGTTGCGCTCTGGAAATTCAAGCCGAAGGGAAAGGAGAAAATCTAAGCGAGTTTGCTTCCGGCTACTTCCACTTTGAGATTAAGGGCAATACCACCACCCAAATAGAAATAGGATTTCAGACAGGACTCTATGCCGCAGGTACCCAAGTGAACAACCAGATCGTGTTCGGCCATGACAAAACCTACCAGCTCAGCAACCAGTGGAAGTCTTATGCCATTCCTCTGGCCCAGCTCAATCAGGGAGGCGACCTCAATGAGGTGACCTCCCTCCTCTTCATCCGTGGCCAGAGTGGAGAAGGCACCGCTACGATTGACCTCCGTAATGTCTATTTTTCCCGAGAGGGGACACTGGAAAATGCGAGTGACTTCTGATCTTTAGCCATCAGATTCCTAGGACAACTCCAAGACGGACTTCAAGGCACTTCGGATCGTGCCAGCTCTTGCTAACAATCGAGGCTGGTCGCCGTCCCTGCTTTTTCGCCGCTTTTCTCCGGTGGACAGAGTAAAGAGACCAACTCCCGAGTTAATTCACCGAGTTCCTCACCGCAAGCGGGCAAGAGCAGGCAGAAGAGCGGTCGGCCACTGGGAAACTTGTTAGCTCGGTCTCATGCGGCGAAGACATCAGGCCACGGTGACTCCAAAAAGAGCTGGTTTTCATCTTCTGACGATACCGATCCGGAAGTTGCCATGAGAAAAGATTTTTCCCCATCAAAAAAAAACTCTCTCCCAAAGCTTAGAGTGAAGGAGGCAAAGAAGATCTCCCCCCGTCCATGGTAGTCAACACCCCATACTGCTCTGGCCGACGGTCTCGGAAGAACCCCCACTGGGCCCGAAGATTACCCACCGCATCGAGATCAAAAGCATGCTGCACCACCGCCTCCTCGGTTCGGTTGGCTTGCTCCCCTAT
>CAXMPH010000123.1:0-4697 GCA_964195055.1 uncultured Chthoniobacterales bacterium
CACCACGTAGGCTCGCAGTCGATCGCCGACACTATAGTCCTCCGTGACGACACGCTCGCGGGATGGCATGACAGCCTCAAATTTGCCGAGGTCAAAGATGACATCGCTTTTGATGAAACGGCGCACCGTGCCGCTGACGATATCGCCCGCCCGATCCTTGAACTCCTCGTAGATGCGTTCCTTCTCCACCCGACGGATGCTCGAGTTGATGGCGTTGCGGGCCACCGTGGCGGCAATCCGGCCGAAAGCTGATGGCTCCACCTCTACCTCGAGAGATTCACCTAACTGGATGTCTGCCTTGATGGTCTGGGCCCGAGCCAAAAGCATCTCCTCCTGAGGGTTGGTTACTTTGTCGACAACCAAAACATTGGCTACCCCTTGAATTTTTCCGGACTTCGGGCTGATCTCAATCCTAAGTTCCCGGGTGTAGCCTCCAAAGCCCTTGTCTGCGGCTTTGATGATCGCCTCTTGCATGGCCAGCAACAGGGTGTCGCGCTGGATTCCGCGTTCGCGTTCCAGATATTCCAGCATGGTTTGCAGCTCGTTACTCATTGTCTTAGGTGGTGTTGTAAGGATAAAAAAAAGTGGGCATAAACCCACTCTTCGGCAGAAAAGATTCCAGAAAATATGACTGCGCGCCCTCAGACTGTCAAGGTGTGCGCGATGCAGGGTTCGAACCTGCGACATCTTGCGTGTGAAGCAAGCGCTCTACCACTGAGCTAATCGCGCTAAACCTGTTGCAGACAGATGATTAAAAAATAAGGATAAAACCAGAACATTTCTTTGCACCTGCTTTTGCACTTTGGCTTTTTTTGCCACGGGATGGGTCAAAAAAAGAGGGAAAAGAAAGTTATGGTGAAAAAAACATCATCAGATGAATACCTCTTACGATTTCATCCACATTATCTGCTCCCGCGGGCAGAGGGCAAGCAGATCAGGAACTTCCTCGAAATGAAGAAGACCCTAGGGTTATCCCACCGAAATTTTTAGGAAAGATTGCAGAGGGTCAACTCGACCTAGTCAGGCCTATCAATCAAGACTGCTCCCATAACAAGCCTGTCTTTCCTCCGGCTGCTTAGCGCACCAAGAGGCGGTCCCCCGCGGAGAGTCCTTCCAAGACCGGATAGAAACCATCCAACTCTTCCCCCACCCGAATCCGCACGGTCTCGGCCCCACCCTCACCGCCAGACTGCACCTGCAAGACATAGGCACCCGCTCCCTCTAAACGCACACACGCCGTAGGGATGAACAGCTGTTGATCATAAGTTCCTACCACCGCGGTGGCCTCCCCCGTCAAACCGCCGCGGAGCGATAGATCAGCATTGGGCAACTCGGCCTCGACACGGAACAAGCGAGTATCCTCATCGGAGGCTTGGGCCACGTGTACCACCGGCGCGGCAAAAATCTGACCAAGGGCTGCTGGCAATCGCAATTCAATGGTTGTCCCCGGGGGAAAGGACTCAACATCACGCTCGTTGACATAGAAAATTACCCTCAAACGGCTGGTGTCAACGAGACGGAGTACCCGCTGATTGACGTTTACCGCCTCGCCTACCTGAATAAAACGCTCGACGACAGAGCCCTCATAAGGCGCGCGGATGGTGTGACGATCCAGTTTGGCTTTGGCCGAATCCTCGGCGGCATCGGTCACCCGAACTTGGGAACGGACTGCCTCTACTTGGGTACGCGAAATGACACTGCTGCGTCCGAGAGTCTCGGCCTCGCCCAGCAAACGCTGCAACTCCTGCAATTCTTCAACGGCTCGACGAAAATCACTGGCCGCGATCTCATCATCCAAGAGAACCATGGCATCGCCGGCCTTGACCTGCGACCCCGGTTCAACCATCACCTGAGAGACCCGCCCTGCCACTTCGGCCGGCACATCGGAAACCTTCCATGGGTCAACCGCGACAGCGTAGCGACGCTCACGCTCTACCGTCCGAGGTTCAACCGTAAAAATGAAATCTTCACGCTCTTTAATAGATACCTTCTCCTCCTCCAAGCGCCTCTCCTGTTCGACAGCCTCAAAATACCGGGCAACGGAAGCGAGGAGAACCGCCAAGATGAGCAGCAACCCAGCCAAAGCTAAGATGGCACGCTTAGATTTTCGGGCGAGCATGATGGGCGTGGCGCAGGCGAACTATCCCACGTTACCCATCAAGACGGACGATGCATTCCATCTCGACCGACATGTTAAGCAGTTGGACTCCCACGGTGGCCCTGGCAGGTGCGTCCGTAACAAAAAATTCCGCATAGACAGCATTCATCTCGGCAAAATTTTTCTCGGTCAATTGTGCTAAGTAAACGCGGCAGCTAACCACGTCAGCCATAGTGGCTCCCGCGCCTTCGACGACCCGCTTCATATTATCAAGGACAAGGCGCGTCTGCTCCGCCACGGTCCCTTGGCTCATCTTCCCATCTGCCGGGTCCAACGGCATCATTCCGGAGACAAACAGAAATTTGCCTTCGGCGGCAACTGCCAGCGAGTAAGGCCCGATAGCCGAAGGGCCATGGGGAACAGAGGTGATAACTTGGCGCATATTCAATTTTTGGGGCAGGAACGGAAAAAAATCAACCTCCAGACGAATTTGGGGAACTTGCAACATCTACATCCGGGCCAGCTTTGTCCTCCGCGAAAACCAAAGAACGATCGCGCCAGTTCACTTCGATGATGGCTTGGTTGCTGCTACTAGCAACTCGACTTCCCACTTGGTTAAATCGCGCCAGGCTCCACGACGTAAACGTCCCAGTTTGAGCGGTCCAAGCCGCAGGCGGGTGAGCCGTTTCACCTTGTAGCCTAAGGCGGCAAACATCCGCCGAATCTGTCGATTGATCCCCTGCTTGAGGACAAGGCGCAGGTTGTTTGCTCCCTCGATCTGCACATGGAAGGCCTTAGCTCTCCCCTCTTCCAGATAGATTCCCTTGAGCAATTTGGCCGTGTCAGCGGGATTAAATGCGCTGGTCAAAATCACCTCATACTCTTTCTCCACATGCCGGGAGGGATGAGTGAGCGACTGGGCCAACTCGCCGTTGTTAGTAAAAAGGAGTAGTCCCTCGCTCTCCGCATCTAGGCGCCCCACATGGGGCAAGCTCACCCCGTCGCGCGGGAGCAACTCGTAAACCGTTGGCTTCCCTCCTTGGGACTGGCGTGAACTCAAGCAGCCCTTCGGTTTGTGCAACACCAAATAACGGACGGCGGCAGGGCGCACCTCGCGGCCAAGCGCGAAAACAGTGTCCCCGGCTTGCACCACCACAGCTAACTCCCGTACGGCGCGCCCGTTCACCCTGACCCCACCGCGCAGAATGATCTCCTCACAAGATCGACGGGAGCCCAGGCCACAGAGGGCGAGGTAACGGTTTAGGCGGACAGAGTTGCTCATAACAAAACAGGCGACCGCAGTCGCCTGTTCGAAAATTCGTCAGGACCGGAAAAAAGTCTCAATCATCTGGCTTGGTTTTCTTCAAACCGAGGACGCTCTGGCCCTCCTTGAATTGACCACGCTTTTTCAAAACTTCGACGCGCTCGAAACGCTTGAGCACATTGCGCTTCGCCGTGATTGTTCCCTGACCTCGTAGACTTCTATGCTGACTCATAAGACCATGAAACGTAGCAGCCGAGAGCACCCCTGCCAACCAAAAGGATAAAAGGATGCCAAGTTTCTTTTGCAGCAGATACTACCACATCTTGTTATTCTCCTGGACAAGGCTCCAATCCCTTTACCTCGGGCTGCTCAAGCCAAAAAATCGCCGAGGGCAGAGTCTCCCTTACCATCCTCAGGCCAGACCCAGTGAGCCCACGATTTTTCCGGAGTAAAGGTTGCCATCTCAGTGAATCAGCGAATTCCTCTCGCCCGATATCCACCCGAGATTCCCTCGGCAGAGAAGACCATCTGCCACAGCTGCATCTCCCGCGCCCTGAATCCTCCAGCGCAGCCCAATAAGTAATATCTCCACATTCTGCGGAACTTCTCGTCATAACGCCCCGGATCAAGATCGTCCCACGCCTCTTCGATATTACGATGCCAACACATCAGTGTCTGATCGTAATCCGCACCGAAATTGTGCCAATCCTCCATCACCATCTGGCCTTCGGCAGCGGTGACAATTTGTCGAGCCGAAGGCAACAAGGAATTAGGAAAGATTCGCTGTTCTATCCACGGATCTGTCGTTGTGCTGGTGACCAACGAACCAATCGTGTGCAGAAGAAAAATTCCGTCTCTGCTAAGGCAGCGCCGCACCACCTCAAAGTATTTCTCATAATTTCGATAGCCGACATGCTCGAACATCCCAATGGAGAAAATTCGATCAAATTTCTCTCGAAGCTCCCCGTAATCACTGAGGCGGATCTCCACAGGCAAACCACGATTGAGATCCCTTGCGAACGCCGCCTGCTCTTTTGAGACGGTCAGTCCAGTAACTTTGACCCCATAGCGCTCCGCTGCAAAACGGGCAGCCCCACCCCAGCCGCATCCAATATCGAGCACCCGCATGCCTGGTTCCAGTTGCAGTTTACGACAGATCAGTTCGAGCTTGTCCTCCTGAGCCTGATCGAGTGTCTCCGCCTTAGCCCAGTAGCCGCAGCTGTAGATCATCCTTGAGTCGAGCATGCGGCCATAAAAGTCGTTACCCTTATCATAGTGATGAGAACCTACCTGAAAGGCGCGGTTCCCTCGCTGTAGATTAAAAAACCGGGCACG
>CAXMPH010000124.1:0-4336 GCA_964195055.1 uncultured Chthoniobacterales bacterium
TCCCCAAGCACATCAGGACTGGGTCATTCAAGGGGAGCAAGCTCCCGGTGAACCGATCCAGAACGCATGGGAGAAGGATCGCTGGTACGGAGTCAAAGGTTTCTTCAAGTGGCTCGAAGGCAAGACCTACAAGATGCACGTCCGAGTGCTCCTCAGTCGCTACCGCAACTACAATGAGTGTCCCTCGTGTCATGGGGGACGCTTCCAGCCCGAGACACTCAACTTCCGACTTGCCGGAAACGGCTCAGAATCGCTCACCTTGCCGGAAATTGCCGGTTGTCCGATTCATCGTCTACGAGAGTTCCTCGGCGACCTACCGATTCCTCAAGACGACCGCACCGCCCAGCTTCTTCTTGAGCAAATCAGAGCTCGGCTTTCCTATCTCACGGAAGTCGGCCTCGGCTACCTCACTCTGGACCGACCGACCCGCACTCTTTCCGGCGGCGAAGTTCAACGGGTCAACCTAACCACCTGCCTCGGCGCCTCCTTGGTCAACACCCTCTTTGTCATGGATGAACCCAGCGTGGGACTTCATCCACGTGACCTCGGGCAACTCCTCACCATCATGCGCCGCCTCCGCGACAACGGGAACACCCTCCTCGTGGTCGAGCATGAAGAGGCGGTTATTCGTGCGGCCGACTGGTTGACCGATATCGGTCCAGGTCGGGGAGAAAACGGGGGAAAACTGATGTACAGCGGCCCCCCAGCACAGATTGTCGACCAGAAGGACTCCCTCACTGCCGACTACTTGGTCGGACGCCAGTCGATTCCGATTCCATCCCAGCGCCGCAAAGCAAAACAATTTCTCAAGCTCCGAGGCGCCTCCCTCCACAATCTCAAAAACATTAACGCCGACTTCCCCCTCGGCGTTTTCACCTGCGTCTCCGGTGTCTCTGGTTCTGGCAAATCCTCTCTCGTCCATGGACTACTCCACCGCAACCTCCTCCGCGAACGCGGCGAACCAGTCGAGGAGGATGCCGGCACGATTAAGGAACTGACGGGCATCGAGCATGTCGGAGAGGTGGTCATGGTCGATCAATCCCCTCCCGGAAAATCCTCCCGCTCTACCCCAGCGGTCTACCTTGGGGCCTGGGATCATATCCGAGATCTCTTTGGACGTACCCCAGCGGCCAAGGGAGCAGGGCTGACTTCATCGTCTTTCAGCTTCAACTCCAGCAACGGTCGCTGTGAACGCTGTGCCGGACTGGGTTACGAGCGCATCGAGATGCAATTTCTGAGTGATGTTTCCCTCGTCTGCACCTCCTGTGGAGGCAAGCGTTTCCAACCCCATGTCCTGCAGATCCTCCTCGAAGGAAAATCTGTCCATGACATTCTCCAACTGACCATCACTCAGGCCTTAGAATTCTTCAAAACTTTCCCGAAACACCGAAGGATCACCACCCCCCTAAAAACCCTTGAGGACGTCGGACTGGGCTACCTCCGTCTCGGGCAGCCCACCAGCTTTCTCTCTGGCGGCGAATCGCAACGCCTCAAGTTGGCGGCCCACCTTGCCGATGCCGATGCCGAAGCCTCCCTCCTCATTTTCGATGAGCCAACTACCGGGCTCCACTTCGATGATATCGCGCGTCTTCTGCGGGTTTTTGACCGACTGGTCGAGGCTGGGCACACCCTCATTGTCATCGAGCACAATACAGAGGTGATCAAATGTGCCGACCATGTCATCGACATTGGCCCCGAGGCAGGCGATGACGGAGGAAAAGTGGTCGCTTCCGGCACCCCAGAGAAGGTGGCCCAACACAAAACCTCTCGGACCGCCCCCTTTCTCCGTGCCGCCCTCAAACCGAGCGAGCACCCGCCGGCTACCCTAGCCGCCGGCACGATATCTCCGGTTCCGACGAAGGACAACAACTGCATCCAGGTCGCGGGAGCGCGGGAGCACAACCTGAAAAACATCTCCCTCGAGGTGCCTCGAGATAAATTTGTGGTTGTCACCGGATTGAGTGGTTCCGGCAAGTCATCCCTCGCCTTCGATGTCCTTTTCGCCGAGGGCCAGAGACGTTTCCTCGACTGCATGTCCACCTATGCCCGGCAGTTCGTCGAGCAGATGGAGAAGCCAGATGTCGACCACATCGGAGGACTTCCTCCTGGAGTGGCTATCGAACAGCGTATCTCCCGTGGTGGCGGCAAATCGACGGTGGCCACCATCACCGAGGTCTATCATTTCCTCCGCCTCCTCTACTCCAAACTGGGCACCCAATACTGTCCCCAGTGCCAGGTTCCGGTCTCCACCACCACTCTGGCCGAGGTGGCAGGAAAGCTCCGCACTTCCTCGCAAGATGGCACCGTTCAAGTTTTTGCCCCGCTGGTCAAATCGCGCAAGGGCTACCACCGGGATGTTGTTGCCTGGGCCATCCGGCATGAATTCGACACCCTGCTGGTTGATGGAAAGTTGATCAAGGCTGATCAATTCCCCGAGTTGTCCCGCTACCGAGAGCACTCCATCGACGTTCTCATTGGAGAAATTACCGAGGGCTCCGAGGAGGCGTCACTCGAATTGGCCCGCCGCGCCCTTCAAGTAGGGAAGAACACGGCCCGTCTCGTCCGCGGCAAGAAAAGCGAATTGCTCAGCACCGAAATGGCCTGCCCTTCCTGTGCCCGCGCCTTCGAGCATCTCGATCCGCGAATGTTTTCCTTCAATTCTCCGCACGGCTGGTGTGAGACCTGCCGCGGCTTCGGCCTCGTCTATGACCGCGAGGTCAAGACGGACCAAGCCCGCACCCAGCTCGAGGCCGACCTGCAAGAGGAACAGGCTCGAGAGGAGACCGATGCCAATATCGCCAGTCCCTGTCCCGAGTGCTCTGGGGTACGCCTCAACAGCGAAGCCCGCCACGTCCGCATTCAGGAGCACCCCATCGCCGATTTTACCCGGGCGAGCGCGCGCGAAGCCATCCTCCTCCTTGAGGCCCTCGACTTCAGCGAGCGCGACGCTCTCCTTGCCGACGACATCCTTCCCGAGATCCGCCAACGACTCGACTTCATGAGGCGGGTCGGTCTTGATTACCTTACCCTTGAACGCCCAGCCACTACCCTATCGGGTGGTGAAGCCCAACGCATCCGTCTGGCGGCCCAGCTCGGCTCTAATCTTCGCGGTGTTCTCTATGTCCTCGACGAGCCGACCATCGGCCTCCACGAGCGGGACAACCGCAGCCTGCTCGACGCCCTCGACGAGTTGGTCAAGCAGGGCAACTCCCTCCTCGTGGTCGAGCACGACGAGGAAACAATGCGCCGCGCTTCCCACGTCATCGACCTTGGCCCCGGCGCCGGGTCACGCGGAGGGGAAGTTATCGCCACCGGAACATTGGAGGAGATCCGCAAGTCGGAAAAATCCGTCACCGGAAAATTCTTGGCTAACCCGCCCCCCCGGCCCTCCCGCGGCACCCGACGCCCCCTTGAGGGAGAAGACCTGCGCTGGCTCGAGCTCAAAGGAGCTTCCCTCCATAGTCTGAAGAACATTGATGCCCGCATCCCCTTGGGACGCCTCACCGTGGCCTGCGGAATCTCCGGATCGGGCAAGTCATCCCTCCTCCGCGGCACCCTCGTCCCGGCTCTGAAAGAGTCGATCGTGCGCCGTGGCCGCAAACCTGCCCGCCAAGGAGTGCGCCCGCCTTACGAGAAGCTCCTCGGAGCGGAGCACCTTCAGAGTGTCCACATGGTCGATCAGTCCCCCATCGGCAAAACATCCCGCTCGACTCCGGCTACCTACATCAAGGTCTTCGATGAGATCCGCCAACTCTTCGCCGGACTGCCCGCCGCCCGTATGCGCGGCTACACCGCCAGCCGGTTTTCTTTCAACACCGACGGAGGACGCTGCGAAACTTGTCTGGGCCAAGGGGCAATCAAGCTGGAAATGAGCTTCCTCCCCACCAGTTGGCTCCCCTGCACCGAATGTGAAGGTAGTCGTTACAACCGGCAGACCCTTGAGATCGCCTACAACGGCAAGACCATTGCTGATGTCATGCGAATGACCGCCCAAGAGGCGGCCGATTTTTTTGACGCTCACCCCAAAATTCGACATGCTCTCCGCCTTCTCGTGGAAACCGGCCTGGGCTACTTGACCCTTGGTCAACCAAGTCCAACCCTTTCTGGTGGTGAGGCCCAACGCATAAGGTTAGCAAGCCAAATAGGAGCTGGTTTAGTAGGCGTAATGTATATCCTTGATGAACCTTCAATAGGATTACATCAGAGGGATAACGGAAGATTACTTGAAACTCTAACCAGACTTCGAGATATGGGCAACACTGTAATAGTTGTTGAACATGATGAAGATGCCATTAAATGCGCTGATCACATAGTCGATATTGGTCCAGGTGCTGGT
>CAXMPH010000124.1:4346-4654 GCA_964195055.1 uncultured Chthoniobacterales bacterium
CACCGAATTGTCCCGCACTGGGGCCACCAAAGGACGTCGCCTGAAAGAGGACGCCCGAGGTAATTTTTACCTTCTGGAAGAACCCACCATCGGCCTTCACATGGCGGACGTAGAAGAATTGATCCGCATCCTCCAGCGTCTGACCGACGAGGGTCACACCGTCGTGGTAATCGAGCACAATATCAGCGTCATCGCTGAGGCCGACTATGTTCTAGAGATTGGCCCCGAGGCCGGAGCCGACGGCGGTTATTTGGTGGCAGCGGGAACGCCCGAGGAGGTCGCCCAAGTTTCCGGCAGTCCCACCGCCC
>CAXMPH010000125.1:0-4637 GCA_964195055.1 uncultured Chthoniobacterales bacterium
GCTGGGGACGGTGGCTTGACTTGCCATTTCTGAGTAGATGTACGCGGGAGCAGCCCACTTAGGGCAATTGGCCTCTGAGTATGTTGACCCACAGGCGGTGGCTTAGGCCGGATAAGTCTCTTTTCAGGCCAGAAGGGCAATACCGAAGCGCAGTTCTAGTTCTGGCTTGCTAGGCATAGAGACATCAGAACCGCAAGCGGACTCCAGAGCGGTAACCCAAGCCCCGAAAGCAGGAACGCGGACCGCTTCCACTCGCCAAGATTGAAAGCCGTGAAATCAAGGTTTCGTCAGTAGCTCGGACCATCGACTAAAGCGAGGGCACCTAAGGGGCGCACCCCTTCTCCGCCCTGAGCCATGAGCAACTGCATGTGGTTTTTCCCTCTCATTTTACCGGTCAGAATTCCGCCATCCTCGTGGACGATGACGATCCCAATCGTTCCAAGGCGGGGCTCGAAGTCCGGGGTCTTTCTTAAAGAGATGGCTTTAGGGTGTCTGGCTGTCGAGCGCCAAGCCAACCAGGCATCCTTCGTCCTTTGGTCTAGACGTCACCTTTCGGAGGATCAGGCTTCCGAGGGAACGAAGGTGACGGAGTTTTACACCAATGGAGAACAGCCCTCGGCAAAGTTTGCGGTGACTTCAGCTTTTTCAGCTCGGCCTTGCCTTTCTCACCTTTTTGCGTTCTCGGTTGTGTGGGTTCCTCTGCCCCTGCCAAGGCGACTTCTTTCGTGATGAGTCCTCGCAAAACTTACAGGGCAAGTTCCCTCGGGACGCCTAATTTTCGGGCGCGTTTGCGGGCGTTTTGGGCAGTGCATCTTAATGCCACTCGCACCCAGGATGGCCATCGGCACCGCTGAGGTCTAAATCCACATCGTAGTATTCTCCAATCTCAGTTTCTCCGGCCGGGCTGGTATCTGAATCAAAGACCACCTTGCCGTCGAAGAGGGTGAGCAAGACGTGAGTTGCGTCGATTTGGGCAAAGGGTATCTCAAATAAATTCTGGCTGAGCACACTCAGGTCGGCGCGCTTGCCTAACTCGATGCTGCCGACTTCGTTCTCCAGATTCATCAGTTACCGTACTTCAAAGCAACCCCAGTAAGCCTATGGAAATCTCCGTGGAAACCAGCACGGACTTGCGCACCTGGATTGCGGCCGCTTCCGGCACTATCTCTGCCGATAGCCCCTTGGGGGTATTGGCGGCTAGTTGCTCGAGCGGTCGTCGAGGGTGGCGAGTAGGCTCGAAGGGCTCATGTGATCCCCCTAGCTTTTTTCTGGATGGGTTGAACCGTTGCTTGAGCGAAGTAAAAAGACACCAGCTCATTCGATGCCTTAGCTGTTCGGGGATGAGCACACTGGCGACAGTGTCGATGTCTTCCGTGGTTTCAGGGTCCGGCTACGCCGAAATGCTAAGCGCTCAACCTTGGTTCTGATTTTATCAAAAAACTGCGTCGGCTAAGGCCAAAGAGGAGCGAGAGCCCACGAGAAGGTGGCAGCCTCCGATGGAGATGTCAGAGGCGGAAGCTTGGCAGAACCATGGTCAAAGCAGGGCCCAATCAAGGAACAGACGAACATATCCCAGCTGCCGGGCGGACGTGGACCGGCCCTGATTCCTTGCTTAATTCACCCCAATTGAGACTGCCTCAAAGTTGAAAGCACCGCCAAGGTAGGAGCATCCAGACACTTGCCACAGCGCCGGAGTCATGAGAATATTTATCGTGTAGAACACGGGCTGTGGCTCAGCTTGGTAGAGCGCTGCGTTCGGGACGCAGAGGTCGTGGGTTCGAATCCCACCAGCCCGACCACTTCCCTCGCAGCTCCGCCTAGTCACCCTCTCGCGCGTCCCGAGACTTTAATGTTCAGCGGAACTCTCGATCATTACCGCCGGGCCGACATCCTCTGGTTCCCTCACAGAATCAACCATGGCCTGCACCCGGGCCGAAGGCGCGGGGAAGAGCGGGGTCAAACCAACCGCGATCGAAAGATTTAAGAGCATACCGAAGACCCCGATACCTTGGGGGTTGATACCACTGGGGAAGATCCCAAAGGTCCAGTGGCTCATCCCAAAAAATACGCAGGAAATGATGTACCATGCGGTGAATGCCGTCCCCGCAATCATGCCGCTGATCGCCGGAACAGTACCGACCCGCTTGGTGAAGATGCCGAGGACGATGGCGGGAAAGAAGCTGGCGGCGGCCAAACCAAAGGCAAAGGCCACCACCTGGCTGACGAAGCCCGGCGGATAAATACCAAAGATGCCGGCAATAACCACCGCCACCCCGATGACCGCACGACCCACCAGAAGTCGCTGAGATTCGGTCGCCTTCGGGTTGATCATCCGATAATAGAGATCATGGGCCACACTTGAGGAGATCACGAGCAAGAGACCGCTCGCAGTGGAAAGCGCCGCGGCTAAGCCTCCCGCGGCCACCAGAGCAATGATCCAGTTGGAGAGGTTGGCCATCTCAGGGGTGGCCAAGACAATGATATCTCGGTCGGGGCCGGAGAGCCCCTTTTGCCGGAGGACGGCACGGGCATCCGCTCCGGACCCCTTCCCTGTGTCGATCCAACGCTGATGGGCAACCAGGAGCCCGGAGAGTTCTGCGGGATTCATCGAACCACTGCGGAAGATCTCATTGTCATCGCCGGCGGCATAGCGGACCACCCCATCCCCATTGTCGACCCAAAGAATCAACCCGGTCTTTTCCCAGTTGTGGAACCACGAGGGCAATTGCTCCTCTGTTTTTCCGTTGAGACTCTCGATCATGAAGTACCGAGCAAAGACGGCGGTGGCGGGAGCGGTGACGTAGAGCGCCGCAATAAAAAGAAGCGCCCAGAATCCACTCCACCGCGCCGCCTTGACTGTCTTGACCGTGTAAAAGCGCACGATGACATGGGGCAGGCCAGCGGTGCCGAGCATGAGGGCTAGGGTGACGCAGAAGACATTTACCTTGTCCCAACTACCGGTGAAGGCATCGGTGTAGCGAGAGAATCCTAGATCCACCTGAATCTGGTTGAGCTTGTCCAAGAGCGAGATGGTCTCGCCTCCGGCCAGTTCGGGACGGAGCATTCCCCCGAGACCAACCTGAGGCACGGTGGCGCCGGTCAGCATGATGCTGATGGCAATGACCGGGATCAAAAAGGCGGTGATAAGAACCCAGTACTGGGCCACCTGAGTGTAGGTGATCCCCTTCATCCCGCCCAAGGTGGCGTAGATAAAGACGATGGCCATGCCGATGGCCACACCGGTGGTGATGTCGACTTCGATGAATCGGCTAAAGACGACTCCGACGCCGCGCATCTGCCCCGCCACGTAGGTAAAGCTGACAAAAAGGGCACAGATCACCGCCACCAGCCGGGCCACGTTGGAGTCGTAGCGGTCGCCGACAAAGTCCGGCACGGTGAAGTGACCGAACTTTCGCAAATAGGGAGCGAGCATGAGGGCGAGAAGAACGTAGCCGCCGGTCCACCCCATGAGATAGACCCCGCCAGCAAAGCCCATGGTGGAAATGATCCCCGCCATGGAAATAAAGGAGGCCGCACTCATCCAGTCCGCCGCCGTGGCCATCCCATTGGCCGCTGCCGGCACCCCCTGCCCCGCGACATAAAAGCCCTTGGTGTCGCGCACCCGCGCCCACCAAGCAATCCCGAGATAGAGAGAGAAACTCAGGCCAATGAAAATGAGGGTCCAGGCGGTGATGCTCATGGGCACTCCTTCTGACGAATCTGACGCAGTTCGCCGAGGTGCTTACGATCCAGACGATTCATCATCAGGCAATAGACAAGGACGACAATGACGAAGACGACGATGCTGCCCTGCTGGGCAAACCAAAATCCGAGGGGGTAGGCGGTACCCGGTAGTTTGAATTGATTGAGCTTGTCGGCCCAGAGCACCCCGCAACCGAGACCGGCGATAAACCAGATGGTCAGGAGGACTGCCATGATACGCAGGTTGGAGCGCCAGTAGCGCCGCAGGGAAGCCCGCTCGGCGGTTGATCGTGAGCGCGGAGGCTCGCTGTTGAGGGGAACGTGTTCAGCCATGGGGGAGGCAAACTACTGACGAAAAGTGTTAAACAAGCACGGAGGCACGATCAAGTGCCATCTTGCGAGGGAGGGAAGATTCGCTTAACAAAAATTGGCGGGTGGTCCTAAGCCGGATTCTGTCGGACGGCGAACCGTCCGGGTGGTCATTTCTCTCACCGGCTTGCACCGGAGTCCCGTTTGCACGGGATGCGACTATTACCCGGAATGTGTCCCGCTGACGCGGGACGGCCGGGGCGGGCCATCATTCCTGTTATGTCTTGCACCGCACGGGGTTTATCCTGCCATGGCGATTGCTCGACCACGCGGTGGGCTCTTACCCCGCCATTTCAACCTTACCTGGCAAGCCAGGCGGTATATTTTCTGCGACACTTTCCGTGACGGGAGACTTACGGCTCCCGACCCCGCGCTTGCACGCGGCGTGCTGCCCCGAGGTGTCCGGACTTTCCTCTGCACGGGTAAACCGCACAGCGACCAGCCGACCACCCGCCGATACCAAACTAGGCGGTCGGAGCGGGTTGCGCAACCGTGGCTTCCACAGCCGGCTGGAGCCAGCGCCCCCGCTCCTTGATCAAGCCAACCAACTGGTCCACCGCCTCAAG
>CAXMPH010000126.1:0-4588 GCA_964195055.1 uncultured Chthoniobacterales bacterium
GCGAGATTGTGCTGCTCATTCCCAACAGTATTTATCAGGTCTGGATCGAAAGTAACTATGCCGCTCAGGTTCAAGCAGCCTTGATGACCATCTTCGGGGGGGAACGTAAGCTATCCTTCCGGATAGAGAACGCGGTGGCTCGCCCGGAGCAATTGGCAACTCCTGTCCAATCTGAGGTTTTGCAGGCGCCAGTCGAACCGGCGGAGGTGGTTGGTCCTAAGGGATTCAACCCTCACTACACTTTTGACACTTTTGTGGTGGGGACAAACAGCGAGTTTGCCCACGCCGCCTCCTTGGCTGTAGCCAAGTCACCCTCACGGACTTACAATCCCCTCTTCATCCATGGCGGGGTTGGTTTGGGGAAAACACATCTGCTTCAGGCCATCGGTCATCACCTCGTGGCCAGTCGCAAGGGGTCAAAAGTGGCTTACGTGCGGAGCGAAACCTTTACCAACGAGTTCATCCATGCCATTCAAACGAATTCTCTCGTCAAGTTTCGTCGACGTTACCGTCAGGCTGACATTCTTTTGATCGATGACATTCAGTTTCTTGCTGGCAAGGAGCGCTCCCAAGAAGAATTCTTCCATACCTTCAACTCCCTTTTTGAAGGGAGGAAACAAATCGTTCTCTCCAGCGACCAGCCACCCAGCGAAATTTCGCAACTGGAAAAGCGCCTTGTTTCGCGTTTCGAGTGGGGATTGACCGCTGAACTGCAACCGCCAGACATCGAAACCCGCCTTGCCATTTTGCGCAAAAAAGCAGCCGGTCTGGATGTTACTTTACCCAGTCACGTCCTCGATTATCTGGCTCAACGGGTCAAATCCAATGTCCGTCGTCTTGAGGGTGCTCTCCTCCGAGTTGCCTCCTTCTCCTCGCTGAGCGGGCGACCGTTGACCGACGAGTCGATTGAACATGTCCTGCGAGACATTCTGCAAGAGGAGGCCAAGAGGGCGGTCAGTGTCGACCAAGTGCAGCGCAAAGTGGCCGAGCATTACGATATTCGTTTGGCTGATATGACGAGCAAGAGACGCCAGGCCAGTATCGCTTTTCCTCGTCAGGTGGCCATGTTCATCTCGCGCCGCCTCACCAAAAACTCGCTGCAGGATATCGGCGAGGCCTTCGGGGGCAAAGATCATGGCACAGTTATTCACGCCTGCAAAAAAGTGAAGAGCCGGATGGAGAAAGAGGAGAGTTTACGTCAAGTCGTCCGTTTTCTGGAGGCTTCCTTGCAGAGATAAGAATCCTTTGGCTTTGACACCTGCCCTGATTTTTCCGACATATTTCTCTGTCAGAGCCTTTTAACTGATTTACGGATAACCCACTCCATGAAATTTACCATTACGCAGGACGCTTTCGCTGAGGGTCTGCAAAACGCCGTCAGCGCAGTCAACCCGCGCAGCACACTTCCTATTCTTTCTAATGTCCTGCTGCAGGCCGTTGATAACGAGGTGATCTTGACCGCCACAGATCTTGATTTCACGGTGCGGACGAAAGCTCCCGCCAAAATTGGCAAAGCCGGTTCGACCACCCTTCCCGCCCGGCGACTCAGTACCTTGGTCAAGGACCTGGCCAAGTCGGATATTGAGGTCGAAGTCGACGCCAAAAGCGTGGCCACTCTGCGCAGCGGGGCCGGTATTTACAAAATTTTTGGACTTCCCGAAGCGGAATTTCCCGGATTACCCGCTTTTGAAGGTGCGGTGGAATTCACTCTGAAAGCATCTGACCTAAAGGATGGTCTGCGCAAGACACACTACGCCATCTCTCTCGACGAGACCCGCTATGTCCTTAACGGTATTCTTTTTTCCTTCAAAGGAGACAAACTTACCTTGGTCGCCACCGACGGCCGCCGTCTCGCCTTGGCCGAGGTCAATGATCTGGAGATTCCGGCTAGCCAAGAGCGCGATTTTATTGTCCGAACCAAAGCGGTTACCGAATTGATGCGCTCCCTCAGCGACGATGCTGAGGTGGTTATTCGACTTTCGCAGAACATGGTGCAATTCGATTGTGGTTCCACCACCCTCATTTCTAAGTTGGTCGAGGGCAACTATCCTAATTATGCCCAAGTCATTCCCAACAAGGTGAATGAGCGGGTGACAGTTGAGCGTGAGGTCTTGCTCAGCGCCGTCCGGCGGGTATCTCTCCTCAACACGGAAAAGACCGGTTCCGTCCGACTTAATTTCAGCAAAGGTAAAATCGAGATTAAGTCGAACACCCCTGAAGTTGGTGAGGCCCACGAAGAATTGGCTGTCAGCTACAAGGGAGAAAATATCTCCGTTGCCTTCAACCCCGATTTCTTGATGGCTCCCTTGCGCTACTTGCAGGAGGACGAGGTTCATTTCGAGTTGATCGATGACATCAGTCCAGGAGTGATCAAAATCAATGCTCCCTTTGTCTACGTCCTCATGCCCATGCGTGTCGGGGCTTGACCCATTTGCAACGCTTGAAAACGCGTTATCTTGCTTTTACCTCTTTGGCCCTTTTGGTCGCCTCGGCCTCGGGAGTCCTCGGATCGAGCCAGATCAAAATCAGTGATGCGGAAGCTGATCGAATCGGAAAGCGGATCTGGAGCAATGAATGCGCGGGTACTCGGGATGGTCTCACCTCCTGGAACCAAGGCGAAGATTTCGCTTCGCTCGGGATTGGTCACTTTATCTGGTATCCCCGAGGAAAAAGAGGGCCTTTCCAAGAGAGTTTCCCCCTTCTGCGAGACTATTTGCAGGCGCAGGGAGCCAAATTACCTTCTTGGTTAGCTCGGGCCAAAAATTGTCCATGGCCCGATCGGGCCTCATTCATGAGGGACTTTCGGACCAAGAGGATGGAGGAATTGCGCTCTCTCTTGGCCTCTACGGTCGGTTGGCAGGCTCGCTTTGCGGCCCGTCGTCTGGAGCAGGCCCTGCCACAAATCTTGGCCGCCGCCCCAGTGGAAGCACGGGCAGCCGTCCGTCACAACTTTTACGCTCTAGCCAACGCTCCTGGAGGTCTTTATCCGCTGATCGACTACGTCAATTTTAAGGGCGAGGGGACGTCAGTTTCCGAACGCTACCAAGGCGAAGGTTGGGGATTGCTTCAAGTCCTCGCCGGGATGTCTGAGGAGGGTGCTCCGGCCTCGGCCTTTGCCGCCAGTGCGGATCGGGTTCTGACCCGCCGTGTCGAATTGTCACCCCCTACCCGTGGGGAAAAGCGCTGGCTCTCCGGTTGGCGTAACCGCCTCGCTACCTATGCATCCTAAAATGTCCGCCACCCGAGAACAGATCATCGAGACCCTTGAGCGCATTGCCCTTCTCCTCGAGCTCCAAGGGGAAAATCCTTTCAAAATCCGCGCCTACCGCAATGGCGCCCGCGCTCTCGAGATGCTGGAGGGAGATCTGCCCACGATGGTTCGTCAGGATGGATTGAAGGGAGTTGCTGGTATCGGAGAGGCCCTGCGGGAAAAAATAGCCACTCTGGTGGAGACGGGTGAGCTGCCCTATTATGAAAAGCTAAGAGCGCAGTTTCCTCCCAAACTTTTTCAGCTCTTTGATGTTTCTGGACTCGGTCCAAAAAAAATCAAGGTCCTCTACGAGAAGCTCAAGGTTGCCTCAGCTGCCGACCTAGAGAAAGCCTGTCAGGACGGTAAGGTGGCTGAACTGGAGGGCTTCGGTGCCAAAACCCAAGAAAAGTTGCTCCAGGCGCTCGATATCCTCAAGCAAGGGGTCGGCCGGCACCTTGCCTCGGTCGCCGCCACGGCCGCCAACGGGCTCTATCAGGATTTTCGTTCTCACCCAGACACTATCCGTCTTTCTGTCGGGGGCAGTACCCGACGGCGCAATGACACCGTCCACGACATTGATCTGATTGTATCGACGAAAGACCCCGCCGAGATTTCTCGCGCCTTCTGTCAGCATTCGCTGGTTGAAAGCATCACGGTGGCGGGTCAGACCAAGTCGAGCGTCATCCTCCAAGGCGGGATTCAAGCAGATCTCCGGGTGGTGACCGACGAGGAATTTCCCTTTGCCCTCAATTATTTTACCGGCAGTAAGGAACACAACATTGTCCTGCGTGGTTTGGCGCAGGAGCGGGGTTGGACCCTCAACGAATACCGCCTTGCCCCCACCAAAGAAGGTGCCCCATCTGTTCCGGTAATCCGGGAGGAGCGGGACCTTTACCAACTTTTTGGCTTCGATTACATCGAGCCCGAGCTGCGGGAGAATCGGGGGGAGTTTGAGGCGGCGCAAAATCACCAACTGCCAGATCTGGTCAAGTTGGAACAACTGAGGGGCACCTTCCATAATCACACGAGGGCGAGCGATGGAAATAACACCCTGGCCGAGATGGCGGCGGCGGCTCAGGAACTGGGTCTGCAATATCTGGGGATTGCGGATCACAGCAAGGCCTCCTTTCAGGCCAATGGACTGGATGCCGATCGGCTCGAAAAACAGGTCGCCGAAATCCAGACGCTCAATCAAGGCTTTGATGATTTCCGCCTCTTCAGCGGCACCGAGTGCGACATCCTCAAAGACGGTCAACTTGATTTTCCCGATGACGTTTTGGCTGGACTCGACTATGTCGTGGCCAGCGTTCACTCCTCCTTCACCTTGGGCGAGGCCGA
>CAXMPH010000127.1:0-4581 GCA_964195055.1 uncultured Chthoniobacterales bacterium
CTATCCCGCTAGGGTTGCTGGCGCTTTAATCTCACCACTGCGACCTCCGCTGCAACGGACGATGCCTTGAGGATGACCCACGCTCCTGCTGGCGTATCGGACCTAAATTTTGTCCAACTTTGTTTACAACTTTATGTGGAAATGAGTCTATTTCTGACGATTTAAAACCTCAAAATACACTCGTAAACTGCTTTAAATCAAAATTTTTACTATTTTATAAAACTTAAGCTAAACTAGGTTTGTATGATTATTACTCAGCCAAAGTTGGAGAGAATATCTAGGCTAAATCCGACCCCTCTTCGGTAACCAGCTCAAGGCTGCGGGTAAGCTTGGATGTAAGCTCGAAACCACCTGCCAGATGGTTCAAGGATGCGTTCTTTACTTTGGCGATTGAACGAGAAAAGACCAAATTGCCCGTGCCAGCCCTCCTTCCACTCGTAGTTATCAACGAGGGTCCAAGGAAAATAACCACGGACGTCGACCCCATCGGCCATGGCGCGACGCATTTGTGCGATGTGCTCACGAAAATAACGGATCCGCTTCTGTTCACTCTGGGTCCCCAATCCGTTCTCCGTGATCACGATGGGCTTGTCATAGCGCTCCTTGACCTCAGTCAGCACATTGTAGAGTCCCTCGGGAACAATCTCCCATCCAAGCTGAGTGTAGTTGGATGAAACCTCGCCATGCCCCCGGCTGAGAAAACGGAGCAGGCTGGCATCTTGGGCGTAGTAGTAATTGACCCCGATGACATCGAGAGTGTCGGCCACCATGTCGAGGTGATCAAAATTTTGCCGCTGGACGATATTGTAAACCAGTGCTGTAGGATCTCCGAAAAAGTTGCGATGCCAATCGGGCACTGAGTATATCCCCATGATGACTGCATCAGGCCGCGCTTGGCGCAAGATGGAGGCAGCATCACGAAACATCTCCGCCGACACCCGCATGGCGCGCTTGTAAGCAAAGGAATGGAGGAGTAACCCGGGAGGCCAGTGCCCCGCAATCCAACCAAGCTGGAGGGCCCCGTTGGGCTCATTCTGCGGCACATAGATCCTCACGTAGGGGCTCATCGCTTGGGCCACCCGCTCAACATGGGCATGCCATGCTTCCGGAGCGTCGGGGTGGAGAAAATTTGAGCGGGTTTTGGCCTTAGTGTCGTAGAGCCAGTCAGGGAAGGTGAAATGCCAAAGCGTCACCACCGGCTCAATCCCGGCGGCTCGGAGATCGCGGGCCATTTGGGCGTATTGAGCCAGAGCAGCTTCGTTGATCACGCCTTTTCTTGGTTCGATGCGGGCCCATTCCACCCCAAAACGAAAATGAGTCACTCCGAGCTGCTTCAGCGCCTTGAGGTCGAGATCGAAACACGTCCAAGAGTAAACACCGTCATCACCCCGAACAGGGGCATGTCCTTCGATGGCGTAAATATCCCAATCCGTGCGGAAGTACATCGGATCATCCGGATCCATCCCACGATCCTCATTCTGAAAACTCGCGGTGGAAGTCCCCCACCAGAATTTCTCCTTGGGCAAGGTCTTGGTCACGGCCGGCTCAGAAGGAGGGTGGTAAGAGCTAGGCGGGGTGACGCACCCCGTTAGGGCAAAAAGCGTAAGGAGAAGCGAATAACGGATGACTTGCATTACGAAGAAGAGGTTAGTTTAGTGAGTTTTTGACTGCAACGATACAAAGACTCTCCGTTCTCGCCTTGGCGATGTGCCTCGCCACCGCCGAGGCGGCGACCAATATTTTTCCCGACGGGGTTGTCTTAAACGACGGCACCCAACTCCAAGGCCTCATTATTCAAAACACCAGCGACCTGGTGGTCCTTGAAACAAAGAACGGTGAAGCGCGCATCCCCAAAGAGTCCATCCGAAGGATCAATGATGCCCCCAACGAAGAGCTCATCTTCTCCGACCTCGTCGGCCAAGGAAACCTCCCCTCCTGGCGCTCCGTCGTGCACGACCTGCGGACGCACGACAGCATCAAAAGCTTCCAGCAAATCCCCCCCACCACCATTGAGAATGGTCTGCTCCGCCATATCCCCTATCACTCTTTCCGAGTGAATGACTACTCGGAGCTAAACATATACGGGGATATAGACGATCCCGTAGCTATCGAATTTGGCATCTACGGCAGCCACCGAGTCAACAATCGCACCCGCCGAGTTTTCCGAGAGTTCATTGCCGGCCACCTCCACTCCCAAGGCCAGATTGCCGCCCTCTACAGCCTCGGGCCTGAGAAGGATGAGGCTCGCTCTGGCGATCTTGCCTTCCGTTTAATCCGCCCCGGCGATCCGGACGCCTACGGTGGAACTTGGATCGTCGTCTACCGGCCTGAAGCCATGGAAAAGGCCCGCCTCAGCACCAGCCGCTACCTCGCCCTGACCCAGCCTTTTCTTAAAATCAATCGAAAGGATGGCCGTCTGCGAGCGGATCTCGACGGGACAAACGCCAACTGGTTGAGCCGGACCATGAAAGCTCTCACCGGTCAAGCGCCTGAGGTGCGAGGATTTTATCGCGAGGAAGACGGGACATTGCGCATCCTCGGCTACTCAGCCCCTTAGCTGCTGTGACCGAAGAGACCTCGCTCGCGGATAATCCGAGCCACTTCAAGAGGAACACTCTTTTCCCAGGCGGCATCGCCGGAACGGATCTGGTCAAGTACATCCGCTGACTTGATTCCAAGAACCGCTTTGCGGCACTCGGTCACCGGAACAATAAACTCATTCTCTCGCAGGAAGGTGTAGAGATGACGTAATTTGGGATCGACGCGGAAATTATCCGCGGTGATGATTTTTCCGTCGCTGGCTAGCCGAGGAAAGGCGTAGAGACGCAGGTTGGTCTTGAAGAGCCGCCCTAGCCCCTCGAGGATCCCCCCCTGGAGGCGGTCGTAATATTTCTCTGTAAAAACGTGTTCGAGGCTTGGCACGCCGAGCGCCAGACCGATGGCCTCGCTCGTGTAGCGGGTTAGGTAATCAACAAGCTTGAAGTACTCGGCAAAATCGGAAACCAACACCGTCTGGCCGAGGGCACCCAGCAAATCAGTGCGGTCGAGAAAGTCCTGTGGATCAAGCTGCCCCGTACTAAGTAGATTCTCCATGGTGATCTCGGCTAGGGTGAGGACACCGCGCGGCGCCGCTTTTTCCCGAGGGGCAAAATCGTCGTAAGCGCACTGGAGCATCTCGTGAGTGACATGGGTGACCGGCCGGAAGCTGCCGCGCTCGACCAGCACCGCCCGCTTGTAAAGTTCTTCGGCCGGCTGCACTACCTCGCCATCTGCGCGAAACATGACGGCACGCCCTAAGCCCTCAGCTACGAGATGGAGGCTCATCAACCGATTGTCCACCCCATCAAAATCCGGTCCACTGAAGCGGATCATATCGACTTCGATTCGCCGAGGTGTCAGGTCGTCGAGCAGGCTTCGAATCAGTTTCTTTGGGTTATGATGAAGACGAAAGGCCCCATGAATGAGATTTACTCCAATGATGCCGAGGGCGTCCTGTTGCGCGATATTCTCGGCATCAAGCATGCGTACGTGAATGATGATCTCGTTGACCGGACCCAGCGGCACCGTTTGAAAGCGGATCCCCATCCAGCCATGCGATTCCCCGTCACCGCGGAAACCACGAGCAGCCACCGTGTCGGCAAAAACGAAAAACGTCTTTTCTGCACCCACCTTAGTGTCCAAGCGCTCGCGCAGGAGCTTGAACTCGTGGTCGAGCATACCAGAGAGGCGCTCGCGACTGACGTAACGACTGACCGTACCGTAGATAGCATCGCTGAAAGTCATGTCGTAAGCCGACATTGTCTTGGCTACCGTGCCAGCAGCAGCCCCCACGTAAAAAAAACGCCGCGCTACTTCTTGGCCAGCCCCAATTTCAGCGAAAGTCCCGTAGACACGCTGGTCAAGATTGAGATCTAGAGCCTTTCGGCTGGCCTGCAGGTTGAAATCTTCGCCTTCCATAAAGAGGGTAAGAATGAGTCCTCGCCACCTCAGCGGCAACGCGAAACCCTTGGCCCATTCTTCTAGGCTTGGCATGTTAACTTCTCCCCTTAATGGTGGTTTCCCTCAACTACCCTCGACCAACCAGAAAAGTTTGATCTCTTTGCCTTTTTTTCTGCTAACCCGGTGTTGCATATAATCCTAAAACGGACAAAACATCCTTCCCCATGCTGGTCCACCTCAGATTGAGCGGTATTTCGAAAGAATTTTGCCAGCCCCAGCCTTACCTCTTCCCCAGAAAACTCTCGCTCCCCGGTGAGGCTCGTCCCTGGGAGAGCCTGTCAATGAGGGCAAGCACTCTATGAGATCAGGCCGTCACCTAAGAGGAAGTATTTCCCCTCGCGGCCTGAGCGAGCCAGACCCCACGGCCAGACGACGGTCCTTCCTTTTGCTTTGTCTGGTGCCGGCGCTCGTCGTTCTAGTTCTCGTTCTTATTTATCCGCTGTTTTATAACGTCTTTCTCTCCTTCACAGACGCCAATCTTTTCCACACTCGCAACTGGGGTGTCACGGGTCTGAAACAGTATCTCAGGGTCTTCCGCGAACCAGAGTTCTGGATCGTCTTCAGCAAGACAGTCATCTGGAC
>CAXMPH010000128.1:0-4559 GCA_964195055.1 uncultured Chthoniobacterales bacterium
GTACAGATCACGGTGGCCGAATCTCTTGGGGCGGAAAACCGTGGGGGTTACCTTGACCACTACGGCGTCCTCCGCGACATGGTGCAAAACCACATGCTCAGCGTCCTCTCCCTCATTGCCATGGAACCACCGGGAAGGATGACGGGCGACGCCGTACGCAACGAGAAAGTCAAGGTCCTCGAAGCTATCCGTCCCATGGAACCAGAGGAAGTGATGAAGAACGCGGTCCGCGGCCAATACGGCAGCGGGATCATCGGTGGGAAAAAAGTGCCCGCCTACCGCGAAGAGCCCAGCGTGGACCCACAATCCGCCACCGAGACCTACGCTGCCACCCGACTCTTTGTCGAAAACTGGCGCTGGGCCGACGTGCCTTTTTACCTCCGCACCGGCAAACGCCTGGCCAAGCGCCTCACTCAGGTTGTCATTCGCTTCAAACGCACTCCCCTCCTTCTTTTTGGTCAGGAAGTCCAAAGCGATGCTGGGCCGAACTCGCTCATCCTCAACATCCAACCGGATGAAAGCATCACTATTATGATGCGGGCCAAGCGACCAGGCCCTGCCGTTGTTGTCGATACCGTGCCGCTGAGCTTTGACTACAACCAGTTCGGAGAACAGTCGGCCACCAGTGGCTATGAAACGCTCCTCCACGACTGCATGATCGGCGACATGACACTCTTTCATCGTGAGGACAGCGTCGATGCCTCTTGGCGCATCGTAAACCCAATCCTCGATGTCTGGGGAGCCCTCCCCCCACGTGATTTTCCTGATTACGACGCGGGAAGCTGGGGCCCGGAAGCCGCGGACAAGATGCTGGCTCAAGACGGCCGCCATTGGGAAAACCCCGCCTAGGCTAGGTACTGCAGATCCTTCTCTAGGAAAGACTCTCTTCCCGCCATGCCCCTGAGCCCATTGCCAGAACCCAAGAAAGTTACTGAGTCCTACCCCATGCGACCAGTTCCGGCGGGCAAAGGTCCGGTTATTCTAGGCGGTGATGTCGGAGGAACAAAAACATGGCTAGCCACTTTCCGCGCCGGAGGAACCGATGCCGCCGCCCCTCTAACCCTTGAACGGGCCGCCAAAACCCCTAGTCGGTCAGCCACCAGCTTGGACCAGCTAATCGCTGAGTTCCTTGAAGACGAGCGCGCTCCCGTTGACTTTGCCTGCTTCGGCTTACCCGGTCCAGTTCAGGGAAGCCGCGCCCAACTGGTTAACCTTCCGTGGGAGATCGACGCCGAGTCCCTCTCAAAAAAGTTCGGCTTCCGCGGCTGCTTCCTCATCAACGATCTCGTGGCCAACGCTTATGGAATAGGAGAACTTGATCCTGAGGATTTTGCCGAACTGCATCCGGGCCGTCCTGATGCCTCGGGCAATATGGCAGTTATTTCACCCGGGACGGGCCTCGGTGAAGCAGGGATTTTCTGGGACGGGCGCAAGCACACGCCTTATGCCTGCGAGGGAGGTCACTGCGATTTTGCCCCCCGCAACGAAAAGGAAGTAGACTTGCTCAACCATCTTCTCTCCTCCCACGATCATGTTAGCTATGAACGGATTCTCAGCGGGAGTATGGGAATTCCCAACATCTACCGATTTTTGCACGAGACGGGACGAATGACTCAATCACCTGCGGTGGCACAAGCCCTCGAAGGCAACGATCCTGGCATGATCATATCGAGGGCAGCATTGGACAACTCGTGTCCTCTCTGCCTCGAAACGATGAAGCTGTTTGCCACCATCCTCGGAGCAGAGGCCGGCAACCTCGCGCTCAAGACCATGTCTACCGGTGGCGTCTTCATCGGTGGCGGAATCGCGGCTAAGATTCTTCCCCTCCTCCAAGAAAAATCCCTGGCTGAGGCTTTTTGGAGGAAGGGGCGCTTTCTTGAATTCATGAAAAACATTCCCCTCCGAGTCATCCTCAACGACCGTGCCGCTCTTCTCGGAGCCGCCCGTTACGCTCTCCATGGCGCGGAACTGATTGAGTCGCACCACTGATTCCGTTGTGACCAAGGAGAAACTTCGCTCCGCTGGCCAGGAACTTGGTTTCGAGCTTTGCGGCGTAGCTCGGGCCGGACGCGCCCCCCATGCCGAGGCACTAGACCAATGGCTCGAGGCAGGAAATCACGCCACCATGGAATGGATGCGAAGGACCAAGGAAGAACGGAGCGACCCCTCACTCCTCCTCCCCAATGTGCGCTCCATCATTGTTCTCGGAACTAACTACCTGCAAGAATCTCCTCCTATCCAAGATGACGGCATGGCCCGCGGCCGCATCGCCCGCTACGCTTGGGTGGACGACTATCACGATGTCCTCAAGCCGCGTCTTTTAACCTTAGCAGACGCCCTCAGCGCTGCCGGAGGCACCCAGCGTTGCTTTGTCGACGGCGGACCAGTCTTGGAGCGTGACTGGGCTGCCGCCTCTGGGGTGTCCTGGCACGGTAAGAGCACCATGGGAATCAACCCCAAAATGGGCACGTGGTTTTTCCTCTCAGTCATCCTGACCAGCTTAGATTTCGAGCCAGACCAACCACTTCCTGACCGCTGCGGACGATGCACCCGATGCATCGATGCCTGTCCAACCGAGGCCATCACGGCCCCCCAGCAACTCGACGCCCGGCGCTGTATTTCTTTTCTTACCATCGTAAACAAGGGCCCTATTCCCGAGGAATTTCGGGTTGCCATGGGCGGACGAATCTTTGGCTGTGACGACTGCCTCGACGCCTGTCCATGGAATCGCTTTGCCCAAGCCTCCCGGCAAGCACAAATCCCCCAACGCCCTCAGATCCTCCAGCAACCACTCCGCGCCTGGCTCGCTCTCGACGAAGCTTCTTTCAAATCCCAATTTCATGGTTCTCCAATTCTACGAGCGAAGCGCCGAGGCTTTCTTCGCAATGTCTGTGTCGCCCTTGGCAATATTGGGACCAAAGATGATCTTCCAGCCCTGGAGAAGGCCCTAGATGACCCAGAACCTCTAGTGAGAGAACACGCTAGCTGGGCCATCCGGCGCCTCGCCGAACGGCAAAAAAAAAACTGACTACCAACCCCGTCCCTCCACCGAATCCATGAATCTCGAAATGGCGTCATTGCGGGACGCTTCTTCGGAGATTTTGGCCCTCTGTTGTTCCATCGCTAGCAAAGGACCGGTAGCTTCATCGTTAGCCTGATACCAATCAACAAAGTCTGTCATCTCGGCGCAGCGCGCATCGAGGGCCAAGCGAAGTTCTTCCACCTCGGAGAATTTTCGGACAAAGCCGCCTCGTTTTTTCCGACTCAACCGTTCGATCATCTCACGGTACTCTTCCACCAATGGGTGATAGAGCGGATGGGAGCGAAAGCCCAAACGCTGCAACTGCACCGCAGCCTGCTTCAGCTCTAAGCGACCTTCCTCGGTGCGCGATAAAGTCAAGAAGTCGGCACCGAGATCGTTACCCTCTTGTCCGTCTTGCAAGGGGAACAAGACTTGATCAAGGCCTGCCGAAGTTTTAGATGAGGAGAGCAACTGCAAATTACGGGAAGAAGACAGATCCGCGATACTTAAAGCCCACAATCTAACGAGGCGGGAGGTATCCTCAGCCAAGGTTGGCCAAGTCTGGCCGAAACGAGTCAGCGGGTCGCGAGCCGGTTCGGCCAAGGTTAAGTTTTGCAAAACTTTATCTTTTCCTTGGGGTAGCTCGACGAGGCTCTGATAAAGGGCAAAACTCTGCGCCAGATAGACTTCCTTAGCCCTCCCCCGCAGCCGGTCCTCTTTTTGAGCAAAAAACTTCTTCGGGCGTGGCATTCCCTTGCCTTCAAGGAGGGCGGAATAAATCCGGGCGTCCTCGCTCGGCTGACGGCGCCTCAAGACAACCCCCATGGATGCCACCAACCAAGAAGGTGGGTTGACGTAGCGGTCTCCGGAAAACTTTTGGCTCTTTAAAGACACTTGGAGAAGCAAGGCATTGAGGATTCCCCTGTCCACCGCCGGAGAATCCGCTCGAGCGGCCGGCGCTATATCGACTTGGATTTTTCGACCCGCCTCCGCCGCATCGAAGACCTGGACCAAGACTTCCCGCTGGCGCAAGCGAACCCCATCTATCAAAGGCAAAACCAAAAGAATCGGCGAAAACTCGTCACGAGAAACCTTCAACTCCTTCCACAATTTTTCCTTAATCTCCTCAGCACGACGGCCTAATTGGGAGCGATCTTGTCGGGTACCCCCAAAAATAGTGAAGCCGCCCGAGGAACTCGTCGAACGATTTTCCGGTTTGAGCAAATCTGGAGAAACCGTCTGAGCCCAGCCGGTAGCTAGGCTGCAAACGACAATCACTCCAGCCAAGAAATACCTCATGAAACTGTCGAGATAGCCCCATCGGGCCTCTCTTCTTCTCGCAAGGGGGAGATGCACTTCACCCTCCGGTCCCACCCCATCGGAGGGTTATCGTGTCCGGATCGATACCAATGTAAGACGCTCCAGCAAAGGGAGCGAGGGGGAGCGCTAGGGCCTGACTGAGGGCATCGAACTGGCGCTGCACCGGCCACCCCAAAAAGCCTGGTAGAGGCAAGCGCCCCAACCTGAAGAGGTTCGG
>CAXMPH010000129.1:0-250 GCA_964195055.1 uncultured Chthoniobacterales bacterium
CGTAGAAGAGGATAAGCAATTGAACGAGCAAGGGTGTGCCACGGATCAGTTCGACATAGCCGGTGGCGAGCCAGCGCAGGGCCGGGTAGGAAGCCCGGCGGCCCAGAGCGGCGAGAATTCCCAAGATGACACTGAGGCAAAGGGCAACGAGGGATATCCCAATGGTGGTGAGCCAACCTTGCCAAAAGACTTCTCGGTAAGCCCAGACCCCCGACCAGTTCCATGAAGCAGCCTGGAGGGCAGCGAAGCT
>CAXMPH010000129.1:260-4558 GCA_964195055.1 uncultured Chthoniobacterales bacterium
AGAAGGAGAGAAAGAACGTGGCTGAGGGCGCGGTGGGGGGCGCTCACAGCTGGGCAGCCTTGGCGTCCTCCCAAAGCTTGTTCAACTCTTCTGGGGGGAGATCTTCAAGCTGCCCCTTTCTCTCGGTGACCGAGCCTTCCATGTGCTGGAAGCGGGCAATGAATCGCTGAGTCGCGTTTTCTAGAGCTAGCTCGGGTTCAATGCCGAGTTGGCGGGCTAGGTTGACCGTGGTGAAAAGAAGATCGCCCAGTTCCTCTTCTCTTCTTTGGGGGTCACCGGAATCGATTTCAAGGGAGAGTTCGGCTAATTCCTCCTCGAATTTCTTCATCACTCCCTCGGTGCTGGGCCAGTCGAAACCGACTCGAGATGCCTTCTTTTGGACATTGGTTGCCCGAACGAGGGAGGGCAGGGCTCGAGGGATTCCCTCCATAATCGACTTTTGGGTGCCCTTTTCCTCACGCTTGATTTGTTCCCATTGGCGAAGAACCGACTCAGTGTCAGTAGCTTTCTTGTCGCCAAAGACATGCGGGTGACGTCGGATGAGTTTTTCGCAGACGTGGTTGGCGGCATCTGCAAAAGTAAAAGCCCCCCTTTCCTTGGCCAGATCTGCATGGAAGACAATTTGGAGAAGGAGGTCGCCAAGTTCTTCGCAAAAATTTAGGTCGTCCTCTTGGCTGATCGCATCGATGGTCTCGCAAGCTTCCTCTAAAAGGCCGGCGCGAAGGGACTGGTGCGTCTGCTCCCGATCCCAAGGGCATCCCTCGGGTGAGCGGAGGATGGTGACGATGGCTTGTAGGCGCTCGAGCGGTTCCGTGGGCAGGTTTTTTAAAGTCTCCATTGTTCTTTGTTGCTCCGGCGCAGGTCGGTGACTTCGCTGGCGCTGTTGACCGAAACATACCAAGTCAGAATTGTGGTGGTAACGATGGTTAACCCCATTACCGTGCCGACGAGCCAGCCCGGTAGCTCCCCAACTCCCAGGGCTTGATAGAAAGAGTTCCAGGTGTGGATCGCTGGATTGGCGTGCATGAAGATTTTGGTGAGCCAGGCCACGATAATAATGGCGATGATAAAGACATAGTTACGTTTGAGGCGGCGTCCCACCGCCTCGAGTTTGCTAATTTTGAAAGAGGGTAAAATAAGGTCTTCGCAGACCAGTCGCTGCCACTCCCCACCAAGAAGGGTGGGATTGCGGGAGACGATGGCTACCAGAAAATGGGCTTCAAGCATGCGGACACGGCCGCGGAAGGCGTCATAAAAACGGTAACGTCGCGCCTCGATCCAAAGCATCATCAAGACGATAACTAGGTTGAAAAAGAAGATGATGTGGGGGATGTCCCGGAAAGAGAAAGCTACCGTGATGATAGTGGTGGTGCTGGTGATGGCCCAGGTGGTGGTGATGTCCAGTCGCTGGCGCCAAACCATGATGCGGCCGAGTTCGCCGCGATAAAAATGCGACATCGCGTTGATGTAGCAGGGGTCTTCTAGTTCTTTCCCGTCTGTTTTCACGATGTTCGAGGGCGAGCTCCTGGGGAAGACTCAGTGTTTTTCCTTCTCCAGGAGAGCTGCCCGGGTCTGCTGGAGGAGTTGGCGCTCTCGCGAACTCAGACTAGCCAAGCCCTTTTGGGAGATTTTTTCTAGGATGGGGTCGAGGATTTTGTGGGGGTCGATCGGCTCATCGTCTGGGTTTTTAACCACCCGAAGGTGCGGCTTGCGGGCGAGGGGTACGTTGGGGCGGAGACGAGCGAGAAATTCAAGATTGAGAGCGGCCCCGCGCTGAACCGCGTACCAGGCGAGGCCAGCGGTGGCGAGGAGGACGGCTATTTCCGACCACTGGCGACCCGCAAGTAATTGGAGGAGGGAGATGCCAAGGAAAATCCAAGCGAAGACTTTGGCCGGAACCTGAAAAAGGAGTTGGGCGCTGGGATTGATCGCAGCAAAGGCGATGAAGATAGCGAAGTTGGCCCAGTTCTGGCGCAGGCCAAAATTTTGCCCCGTGACCAGATTCGCTCCGAGGAGCAGGCAAGGCCCGACAAGGATGAGCCCGAGGTAGAGTCGAGTGAAGGCGGTGCGGCCAAGGAACTGCTCCACGTCTCGTCCAAACAGGTAAAGCATGATCAGAGCGACGAGGAACCAAGGGTCGGGGGGATTAACAAAAGCGTAGGTGAGACAGCGCCAGATCTCATAATTTCGGAGAACGGAGTCGCTGTTGAAGGTCAAGGATAAGAGAAACGACTCCGCTCCAGAGGCAAGAGCGATGGCCACCCCGACCATGCAGGTGACGTAGAAAGCGACAATGACCGTTGTCGCGTAGATCGGCACCCGGCCGATCCATCCCATGGGGCCATAATTTTCCGAGCTGCGGTTACTGATCACAAATTGTTAATTTAGCGTGATTAAGGCGGTGGAACAAGGGAGCTTTGCCTTAAATCCGTCGCTTGATCGGTTTGAAATAGGCCGTCGTTTGTCCGAGGGGCAGTCGGCCGATAGTGCCATCGGTGGCAAAGACTCGATCCCAGCATCGCTCGAAGCAGTGGGGGGCGAGGGGAAAAGTGGTGGCCATCTCGCAGGCTCGTTCATAGAAAATTTTGTCACGATGGATTGCCCGCTGGTGGGTGAGGGCAAATTGGCCTCCTCCAAAAAAACGGTAATTCTCTGGGCCAGCTTTTCCGAAAAGTTGCTGGTGGAACCGCTCAAGTTCTAGTTCGCATCGCTGAGGATTTTTGCTCCAAGGCACGAACAATCGGCGACCCCGTCGGTCATCGGTATCAGCAAGGAAGCCGAGCCAGTGAAAATCTCGGACGGTTTTGCCCCCGTCGGCGAGGGCGCGGAGGTAGGGGTGCAGGTCAGGAGCATGGTCGAAGGGGTGACCCTGGGCAAAGACGGTGAGATCGGCCAGCGAATGGTAACGCACGCTTAGATGATGTAGGTAAGTGTGGGCCTCGCGTCCTAGGTTCGGCAGTGGGGTTCCTCCGGAGGACTGGTCTCCCTTATCGTAGACCGTGATGGCAAATTCCGAGGGGACTCGGCGGAGCCACCCTAGGCTCTCCCCGTGGCGGGCCACCACAAGTTCAAGCGGCGGGGACATCGAGGGCGGGAGGGCAGGCCGCGGCGACTTCCTCGATCGTATTGGCGTGGAGTCGCCCGGTCATCGAGGTTGTTCGGTGGTAGCCGCCCCCGTAGAGGACGGTTAGCGGAAGGCCGCGAATAAAGCACCACTTGGCAACAAGGTGGTCGCGTTCTTGGATTTCTTCGGTACTTAGTCGCATCTGTCCAAAGCGATCATCTTGATGGACATCGACGCCGGAAATCCAGATGACGAGGTCGGCTTGGAAGCGGTCAAGGGCCTCTGGCAATGATTGTCGGAGTGCCTCGAGGTATTCTTTCCCGAGGACGTAGCGGGGCAGTCCGACGTCGAGGTCTCCCGGTTCTTTGGCGCTGGGGTAGTTGCGGGCACCGTGAATCGAGTAGGTGAAGACGTTGTCATCTTGACGAAAGATAGCATGGTTTCCATTGCCTTGATGAGCGTCGGTGTCGGCGATAAAGATGCGAATCGTGGGATTCCGTGATTGGAGTTCACGGATCGCGGTGGCTACGTCGTTGAGGACACAGTAACCCAGCCCCTGATCAGGAAATGCGTGGTGGGTTCCGCCTGCTAGGTTGGCCGCGAGGCCGTGTTGGAGGGCGTGTTGGCAGGCCGCGATGGTGCCGGCTGTCTCGAGGGCTGAGCGGTGGAGAAGGCGGGGTTGCCAGGGCAAGCCAAGTTTATGGATTTCTCTCCGATCCAAGGTGCCTTGGCTCAGTTTGATCAGGTACTCGCTGGTGTGGACGCGGAGAAGGAGGCGGTTGGGGGCCGCCGCCACGGGGAAGATCTCGACGACAGAGTCTGGCCGGTCCAGCAGATCCCGGGCCTCGGAAAATTTCTCCATGGGAAACGGGTGCCCCGCTGGCAAGGGAAGATGGTATTCAGGGTGGTAAAAACAAGGCAGCCGCAGCATGGAGATAATCTTGCCCTGAGCAAGGAGGGTTGGCGGAGTAAATAATCTACGGCAAACTGATTCGGCAATGCATTGGATTACGGAGAGGCAGTGGAAAGAATTTGAGGAGGAGGGGACTGACGTTCATCGTTTGGCCACGGGGGAGAGTGGCTGGTTGGATCGGTATGGTGAGCATGTCCTCTGGAGCTTGGGTGGCCGAGACAGGCTGCCCCCGACACCTCCCCCGGAAATGATAACCCAGTTGGCTGAGCGCTTTGGCTTCGTTGCTCAAGGATGGCTCGTGCGTAAGTTGGCTAGAGATGC
>CAXMPH010000130.1:0-4480 GCA_964195055.1 uncultured Chthoniobacterales bacterium
GTGAGAACGCCGCCATTCCGGGGCGCGAGGAGTATCTTGATAGTGAGAAATATCAGCACAAATCACGCGACTGGAATGGGCCGGGCAATATCAAGGATCTCGTGACCAAACTTAATCGCATTCGCAAAGAAAACCGGGCCCTGCAGGAGTTGACCAATCTGCGCTTTTTGCCGGCGGAGAATGATCAAATCCTCTTTTATGCCAAGGTTGCCCCGGCGATGGAAAATATCCTCCTCGTGGTGGTAACCCTTGATCCTTGGAACCAGCAGTCGGCTTGGGTGGAAGTGCCGGTCAACGATTTTGGCTTAGGGGAGGATGCTCCTTATCAAGTGCACGATCTCTTGACCGATGAGCGCTTCCTTTGGAGGGGACCAAGGAATTTCGTGGTACTGGATCCGCAGACCCGCCCAGCTCACGTCTTTCGCCTGAGTCGCCGTATCGGTTAGCTAGAGGTGCTCCCTCGGACATGGCAAATGGCCTTCTCTCGAGAGGCATGATGGCTCTGGCGAGGTGACTAGGTCAGGCTATTGATTTTTTCAGCCAGGGCAAAATCGAGCTGGGTCAGGCCGCCTAAGCTATGGGTGGTCAGGTGAAGGGTTACCTTACCCCAGCGCAGATCGATGTCGGGATGATGGTTGGCTTCCTCAGAGAGAAGGCCGACTCGGTTAACGAAAGCGAGGGCCGTGGCAAAATTTTGAAATTGGAAAGTGCGCTGGATCTCCTTGCCCTCGTGGACCCATTCGGTCAGTAGAGAAAGACTCTTGGTCACGGATTTTTTGCTCAAGAGTTGGTTCATCCTCGAAGGTTCGCTTAAATCCATCGTTGATTTCAAGGGGCTTTAACTTTATCCAACCAGACTACTTGTTCCGCAGAACACTTCATCATGGGCAAACTTTACAATAATATCGTCGAGACCGTGGGGCGCACGCCATTGGTCAAACTAAACCGTATCACCGAGGGCGTTGGGGCAACCATTGCTCTTAAATGCGAGTTTTTCAATCCGTTGGGGAGCGTCAAAGACCGTATTGGTACGGCGATGGTCGAGGAGGCAGAGCGCACGGGATTGCTCAATAAGGACTCGGTTATTGTTGAGCCAACTAGCGGGAACACAGGAATCGCTCTCGCCTTTGTCGCCGCCTGCAAGGGCTACAAGCTGATCCTGACCATGCCGGAAACGATGAGCCTCGAGCGTCGCACCCTTCTGGCTATGCTTGGTGCCGAATTGGTTCTGACCCCAGGATTGCAGGGAATGAAAGGGGCGATCGCCAAGGCTGAGGAAATTTTACAAAACACCCCGAACGGGTGGATGCCTCAACAATTTAGCAACCCAGCCAACCCGGCCATCCATGGCAAGACCACCGCAGAAGAAATTTGGGACGATACCGATGGGCAGGTAGACATCTTTGTCTCCGCCGTCGGCACCGGAGGAACTTGCACCGGGGTGGGCGAGGTGCTGAAAAAATATAAGCCGGGGGTTCGGATTGTTGCGGTGGAGCCAGAGGATTCCCCTGTCATCACCCAGACGAGGGCGGGAGAAGAGGTCAAACCGGGTCCTCATAAGATTCAAGGTACCGGGGCCGGCTTCGTCCCGGAGAATCTTCACCTCGACGTCGTTGACGAGGTCTTAACCGTTTCTAACGACGAGGCTTTTGCCATGGCTCGTCGTCTGGCTAAGGAGGAGGGTATCCTTGGTGGCATCAGCTCTGGAGCTAATGTGCAGGCGGCCCTCGAACTGGCCAAACTCCCAGAAAACAAGGGTAAGTTGATCGTGGCGGTCGCTTGCTCGACGGGTGAGCGTTATCTCAGTACACCCTTAGCTGAAGAGGCGCTCCGTAAGGCTATCTCTTAATTTATTCACCATGGAAAACCCCAAACACTCCGTCCTGACTCCCCTGATCACCCCTGCGCTGGAGATGAGCGACAACGAGCTTTTTTGGCAGGCAAACTGGAAAAAGTTTCTCGCAGTCCTGCTCGTGGTGGTGGCGCTGATCTTTCTCTCCGGTGGCTGGATGTGGTGGACCACCAGCGTGCGTAATGCGGCTGAATCACTTTATAGCCAAGCGAGCACTCCGGAGGACTGGCGTGGTGTAGTGGAAAAGTTTCCCGGTTCAGTCCCTGCTGGCAATGCCCAACTCCGTCTGGCTGCCGCCTTGCGGGGAGAAGACAACTTGGATGGAGCTGTGGCTGAGTTAGAAAAATTCCAGACCGAACAATCCGGGCATCCCTTAGCTGGTTCCGCTTGGCTCGCTCTCGGCGAGTTGCGGCAGATGCAAGGAAAAGCAGAGGAGGCGCTGGAAGTTTATCGGCAAGCCTCCCTTCTCCGTCCCGAATCTTATGCCACCCCACTCTCCATGATTGCCGAGGCCAAGTTGTTGGTCGCCTCGGATCGTGATGGCGAGGCACGGGCAATTTTAGAGTCAGTCGGCCTGAGTTACTCCCAGACCCCGTCGGCCATGGTGGCTCAGGCTGAGTTGGAGAAGTTAGCTCTTCCTCCCGCTGATCCGGTAACGGAATAACTTAGTTGTACTCGGCCATAACCAACGACAAGGGAGGATATCTGAGGACGCGGCACCCCCTTGGCTCTCGAAAGTTTTTCTTCGGTGGAAAGAGTGATCTGCTTGTCCTAGGAATGAGTTTTTCGAGAGAGTTCCAAGTAAGCTTATGAAATTTTCTGGTCGTTGGTTTGTTGGATTTGGGCTTTTTCTCGCCTTGTGTGGGGTGGCAGGCTTTGCCTCCAATCCTGCTGGGGCCAAGACGGCTTTGCTTTCCGGTGGAGCCTTCGGGGGATTGTCGGCCCTATGGGGAATCCTCATGCTCTTCCGCTTTTCCTGGGCTCGCCCAGCCGCCTTCCTCAGCACCCTTGTCTTGGTCGCCGCTTTTACCTGGCGCTCATGGCTGGGATGGACAGCCGTTAAATCGGGAGAGCCTAAACTCTTTGCCTCGATCCTGATTAGTACCATGTTGGTGGCATCTTTGGCCTCCCTCGTCGTCCTTCTCTCCAAGCGGAACTGAACCACGAGCCAAGGCTCACTTTCGCTTAGGTGGTTTTGCCTTCTTGGTGTGTTGGAAGGCGGTCGCGCAAATCTTAGCCAGCTCGCAGCCCTCACAATCAGGGGAGCGGGCCCAGCAGCGGCGGCGTCCGTGCCAGATCAGGAGATGACTCCAGAGGGTCCAGGTGTCTTGCGCAACGGCCCTCGCAAGATCCTTTTCGATTTTGACGGGGTCGGTCTGTTTGGTCAGGCCGAGACGTTTGCTCAGTCGTGCTACGTGGGTGTCGACCACCACCCCGGCCTCGATTCCGTAAGCATTGCCGAGAACGACATTGGCTGTCTTGCGTCCCACTCCGGGCAAATTGACGAGAGATTTCAACTCTGGAGGCACTAGGCCAGCGTGCTTTTCCTCCACGCCTTGAGCGGCGGCCTGGATATTTTTGGCTTTGTTGCGGAAGAAGCCGGTGGAATGGATCAATTCTTGGAGATCTTCTAGTGGGGCCATTGCCATGGTTTTGGCATCGGGGTATTTTTTAAAAAGGGCTGGGGGAACCATATTGACCCGCACGTCGGTGCACTGGGCTGAGAGGATAGTGGCGATGAGGAGCTGGAATGGGCCATCATGGTCGAGTTCGCAATGGGCATCGGGGTAGGTGTGGCGGAGGATGCGGAGAACTTCGGTGGCCCGAGTGACGCGGTCCATTTTAGGGGGCGCCAAGGGCAGAAAGGCGGGCCTGCGCTTGGGGAACAAAAGGGGAGTCAGGAAATTTCTCGGTTAGCTCGCGGTAGGCACGGATGGCTTGGTCCCGTTGCTTCTTCGCCTTCTCAGGATCGGATGATTGTAGCTCGGCTACCTGCTTTTCTAGGAGTTGGCCGCCCTCCCAGAGGCCGGTTGAGGCGGCTTTGGGCACGCCTTCATAGAACGCGGAAATCTTGATGAAGTAGTCGATGGCGGCCCCATCCTCCTTCTCATCTTTTTGGATATAGCCGCCCAGAAGCATGGCATCCGCCCGGAGTTCGGCCGGGGCGTTGGGGGCACGAATAATCTGGGTGAGTAGCATAATAGCTTGGTTGTTTTTCCCCTGATCGCGGAGGGCGGCGGCGATGCCGTAGTTGGCCTCAAGGACTTTGGGTGACCATGGGTAGAGAGATTTTAGTTGGGTGAAGGCCTCTCCGGCCTCGGTCAGTTTTCCCTCTTCTTGGGCGATGCGCCCGAGCCCGAAGAGCGCGATGGCCTGGGCCTCCTGAATGGCCGGTGGTGCTTGGGAGGGTTCCTGACCGGCGGGGGTAGGGTAATCGGTGGCGATCTTAGTAAAAACAGTCTGAGCTTCATCCAATTTCCCGTCTTGAAGCAGGGCAAGACCATAGAGGTCAAGGTCGGCGGGGGCGTAAACCAACGATTTGTTGTAGGCTCTATCCATGGCTTCGAGGCCCCGGCTCGGTTCGGTCCCGTGGATAAAAGTGGCCTGGGCAAAAAGAATTTTGCTCTT
>CAXMPH010000131.1:0-4391 GCA_964195055.1 uncultured Chthoniobacterales bacterium
CTAAGCGCCTTATCCGCGCCATGGAAAATCCCTATGTCACCATGCTTGGTCATCTCTCTGGCCGTATTCTCCTCAAGCGCGAGCCCTACGCCGTCAGTACCTCCGCCGTTCTCGAAGCCGCCGCGGCCACCGGAACAATAATCGAGCTCAATGCCGATCCGCATCGCCTCGATATGGACTGGCGCTGGTGGCGACTGGCTAAGGAAAAAGGCGTTCGCTGCGTCATCAATCCCGACGCCCATTCCACCCAAGGCCTACAAAACCTTTACTTCGGAATTGGCGCTGCCCGTAAGGGCTGGCTGACCAAAGACGATGTGGTTAACTGCCTGCCCCTCGATCAGATGACCTCGCTGCTCCAAGCCAAGCGCGCTGGTAAATCATGATGACTCCCGGGGAGTTTCGAGAATGGCTCAAGCAGACCCGTGCGGTGGTGGAGAAAACTCTCCGCGCCAGTCTTCCTCCATCGCGAACTAAGCCGGCGACTATCCATCGGGCCATGCGCTACAGCTTGCTCGCCCGGGGCAAGCGTCTGCGCCCCCTTCTTTGTTGCGCCGCCTCGGAGGGGTGTGGTGGGACGGTTGCTGCGGCCCTGCCGGCGGCCTGCGCCGTCGAGCTCGTTCACACTTACTCGCTTATCCACGATGACCTTCCCTGTATGGATGACGACGACTTGCGTCGTGGCAAGCCGACTTCGCACAAGGTCTTTGGCGAGGCCGTGGCTGTCTTGGCCGGGGACGCCCTTCTGACCGAGGCTTTCATGGTGCTGGCCCGGGCTGAGCCAGTTCGTCGCTATACCACGGCGGACTTGATTTCCGAACTGGCCCTTGCCTCCGGATCCCGCGGCCTCATTGCCGGACAGGTGGCTGATCTGGAAGCCGAGGGAAAAAAGCCGGCCCAGCCCGCCCTCTATTTTATTCATGCCGCCAAGACGGGCCTGCTCCTCCGCTCTGCCCTCAAGCTGGGTGGAATGTCCGCTGGAGCGACTAAGGCAAAGGTCGCTGCCCTCGATCGTTTCGGATTCTCTCTTGGCATGGCCTTCCAAATTCAGGACGACATCCTCGATGCTACCCAGAGTGCCGAAAAATTAGGCAAGACGGCGGGCAAGGATGCCGCGGTGGGTAAGATGACCTTTCCCGCCCTCTATGGTCTGGAGGAGTCGCGTGCCCTCGCTGATCGGTGGACTGCCGAGGCTATCAGTTCCTTGCGTCCTTTCGGTTCCCGTGGGTCTGCCCTCCGGGCCCTCGCTGGTCTACTTCTTTGTCGCGACCACTAGGCGGCTTTCTCTTGGCTGGATCACTCCTCCTCCCGCGAGGACGTCCTCGCAGGCCTCGACCACAGTTCGGGCGGTGATTTTCTCCATGAGCTGCTCGGGTAAAAGTTTTTCGGCTGCCTCTTCTTCCAGCCAGTCGAGGGCTCGGATGGTGCGGTGTCGTACCCGCCACGGTCGCCACTCGAAAATCTTGGAACTCCCGAAGAGGGCAACCGTTGGACAATGACAGGCCGCCGCCAAATGCATCGCCGCGGTGTCGACCCCAACGAAGAGGCGGGCTCGCTGCAGCAGCCAAGCTAGCTGGGCCCAGCTGGTCTGCCCGTCGGTCGTAAGAGCCCGCGGTCCCAAGGCCTCGACCAAGCGGGTCGCGAGGGCTTTTTCTTCTGTATCAGGTCCGCAGCTGATTACTAGGTGCGGCAGTTGTTCGAGGAGCGCTCGTCCGGTATCGATCCATCGATCTTCCAGCCATGCCTTGTGTCCACGGCGCGTCCCCGCATGGATCACCCCAAAATCTCCCAAGCTTTCCGCGGGAGTCCATGGGCGGGCCGCCTCGGCGGCAAAATCGAGAGCGGGGATTTCTTCTGGCAGGGGCAAGATGTCGTGGACCGCGAGGTAATCCCGTTGGACCTCGTGGAGGCCATAGCGGCGGGTCGTCGAGGGGCGGTTGAAGGCCGGCTTCCAGTGGCGGGGGAAACTCTGGGCTGAGGTGCTGGCGGTACGTCCTCGTACCCCGGACAAGGTGACCAACCAGCGCCCCCGATCACCGCCGCCTAACTCGAAGGCGTGCTCAAACTTGGCACGGCGTAACTCGCGAAGCAGTCCTGTGTCGGCACCGCGATGAGCCTGCCGGGCCGAGCCATGTTCGGGAATCATGGCGACGCGGAGTTGATCGATGTGGGGGCAGCCGGCCAAGATGCCCTCCGACCCGCCACGCACGACCACCCAAATCTCAGAGCGCGGCAGCACTTGCTTCACCGCTGCTAGGGTGGGGGTGAGGAGGAGGGCGTCGCCGATGTGGCGGAGTTTAACGAAAAGTAATCGCATCATCTCGGGCGTGACCCAGCGCCCGGAAGCCTACCAGAACCGGAGTCCGAAGATAATGAATCCCTTTGGCTTGCCTTCATCTTTCGGATCCCACGAAGTCAGGTAACGACCATCGCCGTAGCCGCTGGCCGCCAGGGGATTGACCAATTGCCACGGTTGACGTGTTTGGAATGCGGCCGCCACCACCCCCTCAATGGAAGAGTCCGGGTCAAGGGGTGAAACCGAGCGTTCTGGCTTTTCCTCAATGGGCTGGCGCGCTTGGCGGGGAGCGACAAAGTCTTGGGCAAAGCAGGAGCCGGTCGTCACGAGAACAAGACTAAGTAGGGCTATCCGAAGCATGGTTAAGAATTAAGCGGCGTCTCCCTTGGGAGCAATCCCGAAAATCCCTCTCGCTTTTGGCGGGGGTTCCGCGAAATATTTCCTTTCTCATGGATTATCTGTCCAAAGCCCGCCGTGTCATTGAAATCGAGGCAGATGAGTTGCGTCGTCTGGCGGAGAATCTCGATGGGGAGGCCTTTGGTTCCGCGGTGCGAGTCCTTCAAGAATGCGTCGACAATCGGGGCAAGATCGTTATCTGCGGGGTCGGAAAATCCGGCCACATTGGAGAGAAAATCGCCGCCACCTTGACCAGCACAGGCTCGACAGCGGTGGTGCTCAATTCGCTTAATGCGCTCCACGGTGATCTCGGCCTTGTCGCCAACGGAGATGTTGTCCTTGTCTTTAGTTACGGCGGTGAAACGACCGAGTTGCTCAATATTCTTCCCGCCCTCGCTCGCTTCGATGTCAAGCTGGTTACGGTGACGGGCCGCCCCGATTCGGCCCTGGCTCAGGCGGCGGATATCGTCTTGGCCTTTGAGGTGGAGCAGGAGGCTTGCCCGCTCAACTTGGCCCCTACCTCCAGTACCACCACCATGCTGGCTCTCGGCGATGCTCTGGCCATGGTTCTGCTGGAGGCACGCGGTTTCCGGCAGGAAGACTTTGCTCGTTTTCACCCAGGGGGCAGTCTCGGTCGGGTGCTGCTTCACCGGGTCAGCCAGATTATGCGCAAGGCCACTCAGCTCGCGGTGGTCGAGCCTCACCATACGGTGATGGACGCGGTCAAGCGGATGACGCAATGCCGCACCGGGGCTGCTGCCGTGGTCGGCGCCGACGGCAAACTTTGCGGCGTCTTTACCCACGGTGATCTGGCGAGGCACTACCAGGAGCATCCCGACATCGGATCTCAGCCGGTGGGGAAATTTATGACCGAGTCGCCGATCACGGTGGAAGGGGACAAGCTTGCCGCGGAGGCACTGCACGTGCTAAAGACGCATCGGATAGATGACCTGATTGTGGTGGACCGGGCCGGTCACCCCGTCGGTGTCGTCGATTCTCAGGATCTCGCACGCCTTCAAGGCATCTAAAAACTCAACCCATACTTCCGGCCTAACTCTTCTCTAATGCCCGCAGCCAATGACCTCCGCAAAGGAATGGCCATCAAGTACAACAACGATACTTACGTTGTCCTTGAGGTTCACCACCGCACCCCAGGAAATCTCCGCGCCTTCGTCCAAGCGATCATCCGCAGCATCAAGACCGGAAAATCAAGCGACGTCCGATTCAGTTCTACCGAGAAAGTTGAGTTGGTCGATATCCAACGACGCGCCCTCGAGTTCAGCTACAAGGACCGGGCGGGGTTTCATTTCATGGACCCGGAAACCTACGAAACTCTTGAACTGAACGAGTCTCTTTTGGCCAATGCCAAAGATTATTTGATGGAGAATCTCAAGGTCGAGGTGCTCTACGCTGAGGGGCGTGCCGTCGAGGTTGAGTTACCGGCTTCGGTTGCCCTCAAAGTGATCGAATCCGCTGAGGGATTGCGTGGCGACACCGCCAGCAATGTCCAAAAGCCGGCCACTTTAGAAACCGGCTTGATTATCAATGTCCCTCTTTTCATCAAGGAGGGTGAAGTGGTCAAAGTAGACACCCGCAGCGGTGATTATATGGGTCGAGCCTGACCCGGTCCTTTCCGATGGCCACCCGCGACCGCCGTCCGCCCAAAAAAGTACGGAACCGTCGCCTCAACACATCCTGCGCC
>CAXMPH010000132.1:0-4383 GCA_964195055.1 uncultured Chthoniobacterales bacterium
GCCTCCCGCTGGGTCCTCCACCAAAGCTGACTCCTGAGGGCAAGCCCTCCGGGGATTACCTAAGTGGCGACAGGGAAAGTGAGGGAGCGTCTACCTTTTCCACCGCCCGCCGGGCGACAGACTGGGAATCCAGTTGTTCCGGTGCATTTCAGAGTAGTCTGTCTTACCGATGGCTCCGACCATGCGGATTCCAGTGGCCCGCTTCCATTCTTTGGACATGCTTTCCCCGGTGTGGCAACCCCAGCTCTTGACCTTGGCTTTTCTGCTAAAGATGCCACGGCGGATTTGCTTCAGGTCATTCTGGTGCAGCCAGACTTTGGAGGCACTGTCGATTTCGCTGCTGTAGTCGAACATGAAACAGGCCTTATTGGAGTGGAGAAACCAGTCGAGGGTTCCGATTTTGACGAGGTGGCGAGGCTCTCCAGCATTAAGATAATTAATCAGCTGGTTTGTCGTCTCGAACCAGACGAGTTTGACCCCGTACTTTGTGCCCAGTTTGTCGATCCAGGTGGTCAGAGGACCCTCTTTTTGACGGGAGCGACGCTGGTAGCTTGGCCGGTGAACCAGCCAGGTGATCTTGGCGTCGGCGCCGTGCTCGTCTTTCAGCTGCTGGATGCGGGCTACCGCACTACGGATAAAGTTGCCCCACCAGCGGTCGTGGGGAGGTCTCTTGAATTTCTCCCACTGGTAGAGGGCGGGACCGCCGCTAACCACAATGTACTCCTCTTCCTCCCTGGCCTGAGCTGGTCCAAGGATAACGACAAGGAGGCAGAGGGCAGCGAGAAGGCGCATAAGGGAACCAATCTTCGGCCAAAAACGGCCGAGGGCAAGCGGCTAACCTTACTTTCCTTTCCCCGTGCTTCCCATCAGGGGGAGAAAGTCGCTAAGGTATGGCTTATATGGCAAAGCCTGCACTTGGACGAGGGTTGGGATCTCTCATTGCGCCCTCGAAGGCGGCGGCCGCCGCGGTGGCTGCTGCAGAATTGGCTGGCGAGAGAGTGCTCTCTGTTCCCCTCGCTCAAGTGGTGCCGAGCCCGCTTCAGCCGCGCACCACTTTTCCCGAAGAATTATTATCTGAGCTGGTTGGATCGATTCGGGAGAACGGGATTATTCAGCCTCTGATCGTTCGCAAGGTCGGTCAGGTTCTTGAGCTGATCGCGGGGGAGCGCCGATGGCGGGCCGCCGGCCAGGCCGGGCTGGAAGAGGTGCCGGTTATTGTCCGGGAAGCCACCGATCTAGAGGTGCTCGAACTCGCCCTCGTGGAGAATTTGCAGCGAGCCGATCTCAATCCGATCGAGGAGGCTACCGCTTACCTAAGACTGGCCGAGGAGTTCAAACTCAAGCAGGAGGCTATTGCAAAAAAAGTGGGGAAAAGTCGAGCCGCGGTGGCCAACACCATGCGACTGCTCGATCTTGATACCGAATTGCAGATTCATCTGGTGCAGGGACGCCTCAGCGTGGGGCACGCCAAGGCATTGCTCGGATTGCGCCAAGTCGAAGATCAGCGGGCCATTGGCGATCAGGTCTTGCGGAGAAAATTGTCGGTCCGGGCCACCGAAGAATTGGTCGGAGCCCATCTGGCCAATGGCGGCACCGGTAAGACCACCCGCCGGCGGAAGCAGCCCCAAGTCTCACCGGCGGTACGTCACTTAGAAAACCTCATGCAAGAGCACTTCTCCACCCGGGTAGAGATTCGTGACGGGGCAGAGAAGGGGCATATTCTCATCGAGTTCTACGGCCACGACGACCTGCAACGCCTCCTCGGCTCCTTGGGCGTACCTCAAGAATAAGATGCTATGGCTACTATGATTTCACCATTACGTCGCGTCATCAATTTTTTCGATAGTGATTATTTTGAGGGCGACCCAGAAATTATTCGCAACCAGCCGGAGCGTATGGAGTGGGGCCGCCTCATTCCCTTCCTCGCCCTCCATCTCGGTTGTTTCGGGGCGCTCTGGACGGGGTGGAGCTGGGCTGCGGTGGGTACGGCTGTCTTCCTCTATTTTTCTCGGATGTTTTTTGTCACCGGCTTCTACCACCGGTACTTTAGCCACAAGACGTTTCAGATTTCTCGGGCTGGGCAATTTGTCGCAGCCTTTCTTGGCCTGACCTGCGCCCAGCGGGGTCCCCTTTGGTGGGCTTGGGTCCATCGCCACCACCACAAGCACTCTGACGAGGCCGAAGATTTTCATTCCCCAGTGGTCCAGGGTTTTTTCTGGGCACACCTTGGCTGGATTACCAGCAGCTGTAATTTTCCAACCGACTATTCCAAGATCAAGGATCTGGCCAAGTACCCCGAGCTTGTCTTTCTCAATCGTTTCGATCTGCTCGGACCTCTCTTTCTGATTGTCGCCATGCTGGGATGGGGGTGGGTTTTGCAGGCTTTTCTCCCCGCTCTGGGCACTTCGCCCGCCCAGATGCTCGTCTGGGGATTCTTTATCAGTACGACCTTCCTCTTCCATGGCACCTCCTGCATTAACTCCCTTGCCCATGTCCTGGGCCGGCGGCGCTATCAGACCAAGGATGACAGCCGCAACAGCATGATTCTCGCCTTGATCACTCTGGGGGAGGGGTGGCACAACAACCATCACCGTTACCATGGTTCGGCCCGTCAAGGATTCTACTGGTGGGAATTTGATCCGACTTTTTATCTGCTCAAGATTCTTGCCCGGTGCGGCATTGTCTCCAACCTCCGTCCCGTGCCCCCCTCGGTCTATCGCCCGGTGGAGAAGAATCCAGAGTCCACCACCGCGTGAGGAAGGCTTCTCTTTTTCTTCTGGGGTACGCCCGCCGATGAAACGCGAGCGACTAGCCGTGATCGGCGGCGGCATTGCCGGCTTGGGCTCTGCCTGGCTTCTGCGCCATCGCTACGAGATCACTGTCTTTGAGCGAGAAAATCATCTCGGCGGCCATTCCAACACGGTGGAGGTAGAGGAGGAGGGACAACGCCTCCCCGTCGACACTGGGTTCATGGTCTTCAACAAGGTGACCTACCCTTATCTGGTGCGCCTCTTCCAAGAATTGGAGGTACCGATCAAACCGACCGAGATGAGCTTCAGCGTCCGCCACGAGGGTCTAGATCTCGAGTACAATGGCATGGGATTTAATCGAGTTTTTGCCCAGCGGCGAAATCTCTTGCGTCCGCGTTATCTCAAACTTCTGGCCCAAATTTTGCGGTTTTTTCGGGTGGCGAGGGCCTCGCTGGAGAGCGAGGAGTTGGAGACGATGAGTGTGCAAGACTTTACCAGCCGGCATGGTCTGGATGAGGACTTCCTTAGGCTTTATCTCGTGCCGATGAGTGCTTCGATCTGGAGTATCACCCCAGGGGGAGCGCTTGATTTTCCGGCGGCGACCTTAGTCCGTTTCTTCCACAACCACGGCTTTCTTGGGGTGGGGACGCATCACCCTTGGTTCACTGTCGATGGTGGCTCGCGCCAATATGTGCGGCGTCTTTTAAAGGAACTCCCCGGTGCCCGAGCCCGCACCCCAGTAGCTAGGGTTGAGTCCCGCCCCGATGGGGTTACCGTGCGCACCGTCGATGGCAGCACCGCCACCTTTGATCGGGTTATCTTGGCGGCTCATGCGGATGAATCCCTCGCTCTGCTGGACCGACCGACTCCTCTGCAGGTGAGGTTGTTATCGGCCTTCCGTTACGGGGCAAATGAAACTGCCTTGCATACCGATGCCACTGTCATGCCCCGGAGAAAGCTAGCCTGGGCAGCTTGGAATTACCGGATGGAGCCGAGTGAGGAGGGGGACCGCCCCTCCACCCACTACTACATCACCCGCCTCCAGGGAGTGGGACGGACTAAAAATTACTTTGTCAGCCTAAACTACACCGATCGGATCGATCCGGAGCAGCTTCTCTGGAGGACGAACTACACTCATCCTATTTTTGACCGCGCTGCCCTGGCGGCGCAGCGTCATCTTTCCTCGATTAATGCGGAAGCGCCCAACCAGCGGCTGTTTTTCTGCGGTAGCTACTTTCGTTACGGATTTCATGAGGATGCCTTTGCCTCCGCGGTCAATTGTGCTCGGACGGTCTGCCGAGAGGATCCCTGGCCGTGAACTCATGTTTCTACGCCTGCGATATTTTCCACCGCCGCCTGCGGCCGAAGCAGCACGAGTTTCTCTATCGTGTTTTTTATTTTTACCTCGACCTAGATGAGCTGGATGAAGTGTCGCAACGGCTGAAGTTTTTCGGGGTCAACCGGGCCAACCTTTACAGCTTGTGGGATAAAGACCATTTCCAATATGCCGCCGATGGATCGGGAAAGCCGGCTCCGCTGGGGCAAAAACCGCGCTCTATTGCGACCAATGTCCGCGAATTCCTTGAGCGATCCGGTTGTCCCTTGGAGGAAAATGGAACGATCCGCATCCTCG
>CAXMPH010000133.1:0-4379 GCA_964195055.1 uncultured Chthoniobacterales bacterium
GTAAACTTGAAGGAGTTGACCGCTTTTCTCGATGGCGAGGTCGGGCAACCTGGTTAAGGCCCGTTTGGTCCGCTCATCACCCCAGTCCCGCGCAGCTTCCACAGGAAAAAGAGGGCCCCTAGAGCCATCAAAGCCGCGCTGATATAGAAAATTTCTTGGGGTTGATTGCCGAAGTAGGGACGGATGGTCCAGTAAACTAAGGCGGCCACGGTGAGGAAGGCAAAAGAGAGGCCGTTGGCGGTGCCGAGGAATCGGCCACGTTCATCGTCGGGCGACAATTTTTGGAGGAGGCACTGCAAGGGGATGATGTAAAAGCCGGCGGAGAAGCCGGCCCCGAAGAGGAGGAAGGCAACATTGCTGCAGATGACACGGAGCAAGGGCGCCATTTCTGGGAGGGTGGGGGGTACTACGGCCAACAAGGTGAAGAAGATGGTCAGGCCGGCGGCGCCGAGTGGAATTAACCGCGGTTCGATGCGATTGCCCGAGATGAGGCCGGCGGCGAGGCTGCCTGCTCCGATGGCAATGCCAAGGACGGCAAGGAGAACCCCTGCTTCCGCTCGGCTGATGCTGAGTATGGTAGTGTACTCTGGTACGATAAACATGGCGATGCCAGCAAGGAGGTAGAAATAACCCCATGCCATCATGACCATGAGGAGTCGGGTCTGTCCCATGGCACGGACCGAGTGGATGTAAACGGTGAAGGGATTGGCCTGATAGACCAGCTTTGCGTCCCCTGCCGGCAGCGTGGGAATGAAGCAGGCGGTGACTAGGCCACAGATGGCGATAGCTAGGAGAGCTGCCCCGGGGAGCCAGAGCTCTGGAGTCTGCCCAGATCCGGGCAAGGGATTGTAGGCGTCACTGATAAATCCGGCGGCCACCGTCCCGGCGATGACGGCAATGTTGGTCATCATATTGATCGCGCCATTAGCCCGGCTTAGGTCGGATCTGCTGACTAATTCCGGGATCATGCCGTACTTGGCCGGACCAAAAAATGCACTCTGGCAGGTGAGAGCAATGAGGGAGCCGAGGGTGATCCAGAGATTGCCAGTAAAAAAGCCGATTAGGGCAATCAGGGCAATGGGAAGTTCGGAAATTTTTGCCCACAGTGTTACCGTTCGTTTGGAGTTACGATCGGCTACTTGACCGGCAAAGCCGGAAAGGAAAAGAAAGGGAATGGTAAAGCAGATACCGACAATACCCTGACCTCCTGAGCCGAGTCGCCCGGTCCAGGCCCCATCGATGACCATAAAAGTTAGCACTCCCTTGAGTACGTTATCGTTCATCGCTCCAAAAAACTGAGCAGAAATAAGGGCGAGGAAACCACGTTTGAAAAGTTTGCTCTTCATCTTGGGATGGTTGGAGGGTTCAAGATTTTCTGACCTTAGCGATGCCACCTCTAGGGCAAAGAGCAAAGCCAGTTATGGGAGACTTAAGTAGGTCAGCTGCGCTCTTAGCTCCCCCGTGGTTGTGATAAAAAAGCGGTCTGGCCAAGTCGCAAGCAAAACATTGCGGGGAAAGGCGCATCCGGTCACTATTGCAGGCCTTTAATCATGCGTGAAATTGGCATAGGTCTAGCCGGCTTTGGTACGGTAGGTTCGGGGGTTTTCCTCCATTTGGAAAAAAACAGGGCGCTCCTGCGTGAACGCACCGGTTGCGACTTTGTCGTGCGCAAGGTAGCCATGCGTGATCTCTCGAAAAAACGCTCGGTATCGCCGCCTCCCGGCACCGCCACCAGCGATTGGCGCCAACTTCTGCAAGACCCAGCTGTCGAGGTGGTGGTCGAACTGATGGGAGGAATTGAGGAACCTCTGGAACTCATTCTTGGGGCCATCCGTTGTGGCAAAATTGTCGTGACCGGAAACAAGGCCCTTCTGGCCGAGCACGGGGCAGAAATTTTTCAGTTGGCCACGGAAAAGCAGGTCCCGGTTTTTTACGAAGCCGCGGTCGCCGGAGGCATCCCCATCATCAAGTCAGTGCGCGAGGCTTTTGTGGCCAACCATTTCCTCCGGGTGCGCGGGATCATTAATGGCACGAGTAATTTTATTCTGACCCGGATGACCGAAAGCGGGATGGATTTCACCGCTGCCTTGGCGGAGGCGCAGGCCGCCGGCTATGCCGAGGCCGATCCGACCCTCGACGTCAATGGATGGGATGCTGGGCATAAGGCGGTCATCCTTGCCTCGCTCGCCTACGGATTCTGGGTTCCCTCCGAGGATATCCTCGTAGAGGGTATCGAGAAGATTACGCCAGAGGATATTCGCTTCGCCTCTCAGCTGGGGTACACGGTGAAGTTGATGGCCTTTCTCGACGCCTGCCCCGACAATTCGGTTGAGGTGAGCGTGCAGCCTTCTCTTGTCCCTGACACGGACATCCTTGCTTCGGTGCGAGGTGTCTTTAACGCCATCGCCCTGCGCGGCGATATCGTGGGAGATGCCCTCTTTTATGGCCGTGGAGCGGGGCAAGATCCCACGGCCAGCTCGGTCATTGGTGATCTGGCGGACGCCGCCCTTGCTCTCCAATCCCCTCGTGCTACCTACGGCTTCATTCCCCACGCGCTCTATGGCAAGCTCCGCCCGGCGGCGGAGGTGGTTAGTCCCTTTTACCTGCGCCTCGGAGTCGATGACCAACCAGGCGTGCTCGCCCGCATCGCCGGACTGCTTGGCGAGGTCGGCATCGGGATTTCGTCGGTGATCCAGCCGGAGACCGAGGAGGGTGAGCAAGCGGCTCTCGTGCTCATGATTCACGACGCGCCCCGTGGCAAGATGTTGGCCGCTTTGGGAAAAATTCGGGCACTCGACTGCGTGCACAACGAGCCAGCCCTCTACCGAGTGGAGGTAGGGCAGTGAAGAACTTGCACGACCGCGGCGTCATCAGCCGCTACCGGGAATATTTGCCGGTGACCGATTCCACCCCGGTAATTTCGCTCAACGAGGGAACCACCCCCTTAATTTACGCGCCCAAGCTGAGTGCTCTTGTTGGGCGGGGGGCGGAAGTCTATCTCAAGTACGAAGGGCTAAACCCCACGGGCTCCTTCAAAGATCGAGGGATGACCATGGCGATTTCCAAGGCCTGCGAACGGGGAGCCAAGGCGGTTATCTGCGCCTCGACCGGCAACACCTCCGCGGCGGCAGCCGCCTATGCGGCGCGCGCCGACCTGACCTGCGCCGTCCTGCTTCCGGCCGGAAAGATTGCCGCGGGTAAACTGCTTCAGGCTTTCATTTACGGCGCCAAGGTGGTGGCCATCCGCGGAAATTTTGACGAGGCCCTGCGCCTCGTCCGCGAACTAGGGGCCGACGGGCGTTTCGAGATTGTCAACTCGATCAATCCTTACCGCATCGAGGGTCAAAAGACGGCGTCATTTGAGATCGTTGAGGAATTGGGTGATGCCCCAGATATTCATATTTTACCAGTGGGGAATGCGGGCAACATCACGGCCTACTGGAAGGGCTATCGCGAGTACCACGAGGCGGGCAAGGCGACGAAACTGCCACGCATGACCGGATTCCAAGCCGCCGGATCAGCTCCCATCTTTCTCGGATATGTCGTCGATAATCCTGAGACAGTGGCGACAGCCATTCGTATCGGTAATCCAGCAAGTTGGGAGAGTGCGGGCCAAGCCGTGAAGGACTCCGGCGGATGCATTGATGTGGTGGACGATGGGCAGATCCTCGAAGCCCAGCGTTGGCTGGCTGCGAATGAAGGGGTTTTTGTCGAACCGGCCAGTGCCGCTTCGGTGGCGGGGCTGATGAAATGCTTCTCCGATGACCGGTGTGCCACCTGCCCCTTTCAAAAATTTTCGGAGGGTGCAAAAATTGTCCTCACTGTCACTGGCCACGGTCTAAAAGATCCCGAAGCGCCCATGGTTCACGGTTACCAAGCACTCGAGGCTGAGGCGACGATGGGTTCGGTGGCCAGAGCTCTGGGGGTGGAATAGAGTGGCCCTTCTCGTCCAGAAATACGGTGGCACCTCGGTTGGTAATACCGAGCGAATTAAAAAGGTGGCGCGTCGGGTTCTTCAGACTCAACAAGCTGGTCATCAAGTCGTGGTGGTGGTTTCGGCGATGTCAGGGGCTACCGATTCTCTCATCAAACTTTCACGTGAAGTCTCCTCCCAGCCAAGCGAGCGCGAGATGGACGTGCTCTTATCCACGGGAGAGCAGACCACGATTGCCTTACTCGCCATGGCCCTCGAGGCCATGGGGGCAAGATCGGTCTCATTGACTGGAGGACAAGCGGGGATCACTACCGATAGGGCCCATAGCAAGGCGAAGATTTTCAAGATCAGCCCCCAGCTGATTCGCTCCCATCTAGAAGATGGAGCTATCGTGATCGTGGCGGGCTTTCAAGGTCAGGCCCCCAGTGGAGAAATTACCACTTTG
>CAXMPH010000134.1:0-4316 GCA_964195055.1 uncultured Chthoniobacterales bacterium
CGCGGAGCGGCTCGACCTGAACATGGACAACGTCATCTTAGGTAATGGCTCTAATGAGATTATTGAATTCATCGGCCACGCGTACTTGCAACCGGGAGATGAGATCGTGGTAGCTAAGCATTCCTTTGCCGTCTACCGACTGATGGCTCAGCTGTTTGGGGCCAAAGTAATCGAGGTGTCAGATCCAGATTTTGTGGCCGATCTTGATGCCATGCTGGCGGCCATTACCCCGCGAACCAAAGAATTGTTTTTGGCCAACCCGAACAATCCAACCGGCACGATGGTCTATCAGGAGGCAATCGATCGCCTAATGGATCGTGTTCCCGATCATGTCATGGTCGTTTTCGACGAGGCGTACTACGAGTTTTTGGACGAGCCTCCAGATGTGCTTAAATACGTGCGAGCCGGTCGAAATATGGTTGTCCTGCGAACATTTTCCAAAATTCAAGGCTTAGCCAACCTGCGAATCGGTTACGGTCTGGCCGCCCCAGAAGTTATCGAGATACTACAAAAGGCACGCCAGCCATTTAATGCCAATGGGATAGCTCAGGCCGGCGCTCTTGCTGGGCTGGGCGATTCGGAGCATATGGAGGCAACTAAGCGGGTGACTCACGAGGGTCGAACTTTTCTAGAGGCCGAGTTCGTGGAGATGGGACTCGAGTTTGTTCCGAGCCCGGCCAACTTTGTTCTGGTGCGTGTCGGAGACGGTAAAAAAGTTTTTGATGCCCTGCTTCGGCGAGGGATTATCATCCGAGATATGGGGAGCTATGGGCTGCCTGATTGGTTGAGGGTTTCCGTCGGAACCATGGCGCAAAATAAGGTGTTCATCGCCGCCCTTCGTCAACTGGATCAAGAGGGAGTGCTCGACCGCGGAACTTTGCTTAGGACTTCATGATGGAGGGTGGGGATACCATCGCCGCCCTAGCAACGCCCTTCGGTTCAGGGGCGGTGGCCATCCTGCGCTTAAGTGGCCCCCAGGCCATTGATTTTGCTGGTCGTATTTTTCGGGGGCGGCGCCCCGTTGCACAAATCACTTCGGGGACGGTGTCTCTTGGCCGGATTGAGGCCGATGGGGTGGTCATCGATGAGGTCCTCTTAACTGTTTTTCGTGCCCCGCGTAGCTACACCGGAGAGGATGTCGTGGAGATAAGCGGGCACGGGGGAGTGGTCGTGGCGCAGTCCATTCTTCAGACCATCCTCGGGGTGGGGGCGCGTCCAGCCCAGCCGGGAGAATTTACCCGCAGGGCTTTTCTCAACGGAAGGATGGACCTGACGCAGGCTGAAGCCGTCATGGATTTGATCTCGGCCCGTGGGGAGGCTTCGGCCCGAGCGGCGGCGGGGCAGCTGGAGGGGCGACTTGGGAGAGTCGTGGAAGACTTGCGCAAGGAAGCCATCACCGCCCTAGCACATCTCGAGGCCTTTATTGACTTTCCTGAGGAGGGGATTGATCCAGAAAGTGGGAAGGCTTTGCTGGTCCGGATCGAAGGCCTTTCCTCCAAAGTAGAGCAACTCCTCTCCACCGCCGACGAAGGCCGTATGCTGCGCGAGGGGGTCCGTTTGGTTATCCGTGGTGATCCTAATGTGGGAAAGTCGAGCCTGCTCAATTTATTAGTCGGCTATGACCGAGCCATGGTGAGTGATCGCCCGGGTACGACCCGTGACTCGATTGAGGAAAATCTTTCCTTACGTGGTATTCCCTTTCGGGTGGTCGACACCGCCGGCTTGCGTGAGTCGGAGGATCCACTCGAGCTCGAGGGTATGCGGCGAACGCGCCGGCATGTCGAGGAGGCCGATGTCGTCCTCCATCTGCTCGATGGGGCCTCTTGGGTCGGTGGCGACGTCGGGTCGGCTAACGAGATTCCTGTTTTGAATAAGATCGATCTCTGGGAAAAGGATCACTGGCCTTCGGGGATGGTGGGGATGTGTTGCCTCGATGGGAGGGGATTGGATGATTTGGTCGGGGCAATCATCAAGAAGACAGACCTTGTCTCCTTCGGCCGCTTGGACGCCGCGGTGGCGGTCAACGCAAGGCATCAACACTGTCTTCGCCGTACTCGGGACTACTTGGTCGAGACCCGACTTTCCCTTGAGCGGGGGGATGCACCAGAGTTGACCGCCCTTGAATTGCGGGCGGCCCTCTTCGCCATCGGTGAGATCACTGGGGCGGTGGACACTGAGGAGGTTCTCGACCAGATTTTTGGAACTTTTTGCATTGGAAAATGAGCCTTTATTCATCACTGGCCCGGCCTCTTCTTTTTCGACTTCCGGCGGAGACGGCCCATGAGCTTTCGCTGAAAATGCTCGCTCTTGCCGCCGGTGTTTTCGGTCGCCATGTCGCCCCGCCAGCGGGAAAGCCGCTCACTTGTTTTGGGCTGAATTTTCCCAACGCGGTGGGGCTGGCCGCAGGAATGGACAAGAACGCCATCGCTTTACCAGTTTGGCCTTTGCTGGGTTTTGGTTTTGTCGAAATTGGGACGGTGACGGCTCAGGCCCAGCCAGGAAACCCTAAGCCACGGGTTTTCCGTCTACCCCTTCAGGGTGGTTTGATTAACCGTTTGGGATTCAACAATGAGGGTGCTGAGGCGGTGGCGAAGCGTTTGGCTTGGTGGCGATCAACTGGCCGCTGGCCGCAGGTTCCGGTCGGTATCAATCTGGGAAAGTCTCGGTCCACTCCCCTAGCAAATGCTGCTGAAGATTACGCGGTAAGTTTCCGCCTTTTGCGAGGATTGGGAGACTATTTTGTGGTCAATGTTAGTTCGCCCAACACGCCGGGGCTGCGGGAACTCCAGTCTGCTGATCATCTGTCTGGTATTTTGCGAGCTCTCGCTCGGGAAAACACCGAGTGGAAGCCGATATTGGTCAAGATTGCCCCGGATCTGGATGATCAAGATATCGACACTTTGGTGGAGGTTGGTGAGGCGGAGGGAGTCGCGGGGTGGATTGCCACCAACACCACCCTCGATCACCGCTCGGTTTCCTCCTCCGGGGAGGCTCCTATCTCGGGAGGACTGAGCGGGGAACCCCTGCGGGTTCGGGCCACCGAAGTGGTGCGGCGCACCGCCGCGAGGGCGACTCAGCCTATCATTGGGGTTGGTGGGGTTTCCTCGGTGACAGCTGCGAAAGAGAAATTGGGAGCAGGTGCTTCTTTGGTGCAGTTATACACTGGCCTCATTTACGGCGGGCCAAAGTTGCCGCGGCTTATCGCTGATGGACTGACCTCCCCGATCCGGGGTTGAAACCCTGACTTTTCAGCAGGGGCCAAATCGGTAGACTCCCGGTGATGGAGCACGAGCAAACAAGGTCGGTGTCGCAGTTGCCGGTGCTGCCCACAGGCAATTGGAGAATTTTGGGCCAGGCCTTCCAGCGCTATGTCATGGAAGGGGGGATGACCTACGGTGCGGCTCTGACCTATTACGCAGTTTTTTCAATCGGGCCATTGCTTCTCATTGCCACGGCCATCGCCGGCTGGTTTTTTGGCGAGGCGGAGGCGATCGGCGAACTCCAAGATAAGCTGGTCGAGATGTTTGGGCCTGAGACGGCAGCGACGATCGAGGCACTTCTCTCCGGGGTGCGGGCCCGAACCTCGTCTGGTTGGGCTGCTACCATTGGTGTCGTGGTCTTGATTTACACCTCATCCAGCGTGATGAGGCAATTGCGCGACTGTATGAATTTCATCTGGCGGGCGGAGCATATCCGTGAGGCAAACTGGTTGATGTGGGTGGAGCATTATTTGGTCTCGATTGCCGGTGTCCTCGTGGTCGGTTTGATGCTGATTTTCTCGTTGCTTGGGACAACCGCTTTGGCAGCGATGAAAAAATACGTGCCAGACGGATTGCCCTATTCCAGCTCATTTCTCTTCTCTCTCGAGTTTGGGGTGACCCTCATCATGGTCACGGTGGTTTGTGCCATGGTCTTCAAATTTTTGCCCGAGGCCAAGGTGCTCTGGCGCTATGTCTGGTTGGGTGCATTCGGTACCGCGCTACTCTTCTCTATCGGCAAGCTGGGGATGGCCCTTTACCTCGGTTGGCTCAGCGCAGAGTCATTTTATGGGGCCATGTCATCCTTTATGATTCTTCTTTTTTGGATGTATTATTCCGCCCAAGTTCTGGTCATTGGGGGTTATTTTACCGAGGGATTCAGTCGGGCTCGCACCGCAGTGAAAGCGGGAAAGGGCACAGCATAAAATGAGCGGAGATCCGGAAATTTTTCGGCTAGTCGCAGGAAATGCGGTGGCTGAGCTGGCACCTTCGCTGGGGGGGCGCCTCATGCGCTGGACTCTTAAGGAGCGGCCCATCCTGTACTGGCCAGAGAAAGTA
>CAXMPH010000135.1:0-4308 GCA_964195055.1 uncultured Chthoniobacterales bacterium
CCGGCTGGACTTGCGACCCTCGCAGAAGGCCAGCACCGTGCCCTTGGTCGTGGCGACGATGGCGGGGATGCGATACGTGTGATACCCGCCCTTGCCCGAGACGAACAGGTCGGTCGTTTCCGGCGGTTCGAGCGTTTTGACGACATCTCCTTTAACGATGAACTCCACGATCCGCATCTCACCGCGAGCCACGGCCCAAATCCATGGAGGGGGAAGGCCCGCAAAAAACGTTTCTCTGTCCCGGAACCATGGGCCACCACCACGGCGCCTCCCAGTCGTGCTTTAAATTCTGGCCAAAGTAAGGGCATAGCGGGAGCACCGGCCACGACTTGGTCGGCAATGCCATGGACGGCGCGAGCCGCCGCGGTGATCGGCCCCGGGGTATGGAGGTAGCTGCGAAAACAGTCCTCGGGCCCCTCCTGACCTCCTCGCCAAACAGCCATCCCCACCTGGACCGGTTCATCCCTGCGCCCCGGGGCACTTCCGGCACCTTCAAAGTCAAGCGCCGCCCACACCGTCTGGTTGACCGGTGGGTCGAGCCGGCTCATTGGACCGATTGAGAAACCGTCTTACGCTTCTTCTCCGCCGCCGAACGCAAAAGTTTTTCGGTGGTTTTCCAGTCGAGACAGCCGTCCGTAACCGAGACACCGTAGCGAAGCTTGTTCGGATCAGCCGAGACGGGCTGATTGCCCTCTTCCAAGTAGCTTTCCAGCATTGCTCCAATGATCGAGGTGCGTCCACGGCTGCGTTGGGCCAAAACATTGCGCCAGACCACCGCCTGCCGCCGGGGGTTCTTCGCCGAGTTGGCATGGCTACAATCAATCATGAAGCTGGGGCGGAGCCCTGCTTGGTTCAAGCGGCGCTCCGTCTCCGCGGTGTAGCGCGAGCGATAGTTTGCTCCCTCACGCCCTCCCCGCAAAACGACATGACTGTCGGGATTTCCCGCGGTGGTGACCACGCTGGTACGACCATTCTGGTCGATCCCAAGAAAACGGTGAGGAGAGCGAGCGGAAAGAAGAGCATCGAGGGCTGTCTGGATACATCCATCCGTACTGTTTTTGAATCCGACAGGCATGGAGAGGCCACTGGCCATTTCACGATGGGTCTGTGACTCCGTCGTACGGGCCCCGATGGCGGCCCAGCTAATCACATCGGAAAGGTACTGCGGAACAATCGGGTCGAGGAACTCCGTCGCCGCGGGCAGGCCCAGCGAAGTAATATCGATGAGCAACTGACGGGCCAGGGTTAATCCTCCAGCCAAGTCGTAGGAATCATCCAAGTGGGGATCATTGATCAATCCCTTCCAGCCCACCGTGGTACGGGGCTTTTCGAAGTAAACTCGCATGAAGATACAAATATCATCCGAGAGTTCTTCTCGGACGGCCGCGAGGCGGCGGGCGTAGTCAAGAGCGCCCTCCGGATCGTGAATCGAGCAAGGACCAACCACGACAAGGAGACGGGAATCCGTTCCCTGTAGAATAGCTTGGGCCTCCGCTCGGCCGGTCGCCGCGGCGGCTAAGGAAGCCTTACTTGCCTTGAGCTTGCGCTTAATTTCCCGAGGAGGAGTCAGAAGACGAAGTTGATGCACCCGAGTATCTTCAAGCGGGGGGGGCGGTGCTTTGGTGGCAGAAGGAGATTTTGTGGGCATGACGTCTAGCGTGGAAAACTAGGTATTAAGCCTCATCCGCGACCCGGGCGCAATTCATGGTTTGCGCAAAGTCTTTGCCGCTAATGTGTCTCGCGGCTAATTTGCCGATATGCCGTCTCGCGACAATCCAGCGCCGTCTCCATCGGGCCGCCGCCTCGGAGCCACTCTGGGACATTTTTATCGGGCCCGTGGCGTCGGTGAGTCACTCCTGCGTCGGGCCCTGCGCCGACCACGCACCGTGACAGAGGGCCCCAACCTCCTTCCTCTCCTCATCAAAGTTTTGGCCGGTTTCGCCAGAGTCGACGGGGAACTCCTTGAGGAAGAAATTGATTCCAGCCTTGGTTTCCTCCGCTACGACTACCCGGAGGCCGTCTACTCGGAACTGCGGCAACTTTTTCGCCAAGCTCTCCGCGAGAAACAGGACCTCGGGGCGATGGCCCGTCAACTCCGGGGACAGCTGAGCGAGGAACGAAAGATCCTCCTCGGAATCCAACTCTACGATTTGGTCCACCGTGCCGGAATGAACACGGACAACATGGCCGCTTACTATTCCTTCATGGAGCAACTGGGTACCGCCTCGCAGGCTATCGACATTGTTTACCAGTTGAACAACGACAGCCCCAACGCTCCGGGAGATTTTTTCGAGGCCAGCTCTTCCCCCCTCGAGGTCATCACCTTCGGGGCAACCAGCGAGGCCGATGTGACTGTCCGAGAAATTTCCGGGCACAACCGCTTGGTCGTCTTTCGCCATGGCGACCTCATCCTAGTAAAAAACCTCTGCGACTACCCTGTTTCCGTTCAGGGCCGCGCCCTCCGGCCAAAAGAGTTTTCCCGCGTCTATCCGGGCCACCGCATCGTTATCGACGAGAAAGTCCTGACCCAGCAGGACCTGATTTTTTATTTCAACGCGAAGAAGAACCTCTCCCTCGCTCACATATTTGTCACCGTCGGCGGAGACAATGATATCAAGCTGGAGAAAAGCCGGACCCGCGACAGCTCACTCGAAGTCCGCTTTGGACTAAGGGTCCAAGTCGTCGCCCTGAAAAAAGTGGAGGCAACCCTCAATGGGACCCGCCTTAACCAGGACACTGAGGTCGAGGCAACCTTGGAAGAAAAAATCATCTTCGACAACGACACGGAACTCTCACTCAGCGACCTCCGACGGCACGCCAGTTCCTACGGGGGGCGCTTTCACCTCAAGCAATCAAAGACCACCTATCTTGTTTCAAATAACCCTGCCCTTCTTGATGAGGATGACATCCTCCTTGCTCCTGGGGCCGGCGGTGATCTCCTCCTCCAAATTTTCTGCGACTTTGATCACCTAGTCGGACGTCTCGAAGTCCTCAAGGCCGACCGCCCCATTCTCATCGGCGAGACCCTCGTGCGTTATGAGGCCCCGCTCCACGATGGCGATGTAATTCAAATCGATACAAACCAGGCCCTGCGCTGCAGTTTTTCGGAACGCCTCTTGGAGGAGGAGCGCAATGTCATCCAGCACCTCGATGTGCAAGACCTCGTCTGCCGCTTTAAAAACGGAGGCTTCGGAGTCGACGGAGCCAGCTTCAGTGCCAGCCGAGGAGAACTCATCTGCGTCATGGGGGCAAGCGGGTCCGGCAAAAGTAGCTTGCTCAGTGCCTTGGCGGGACAATTTTCCCCCGCTCGAGGCGAGGTGCTCTTCAACAACCTCTCCCTCTACGAGAATTTTAATACCCTCAAGCAATACGTCTCCTATATCCCCCAGTTCGATGCCTTCGACGAGCATCTCACCATCGGGGAAAACCTCGATTTCGCAGCCGCTATCCGTTCGCCCCACCTCTCCCGCCGCGAGCGCCGCCGGCGAACGGACGGCAAATTGGCAGAGCTGGGACTCAATGAACGCCGGGACAGCGTCGTGGGAGCTCACCGAAAAAAAACCCTGAGCGGCGGGGAACGAAAGAGGCTCAACATCGGCCTCGACATGATCGGGTCGGCCGACATCTACCTCTTCGACGAGCCAACCTCCGGACTGTCTTCCAAGGACTCAGAGCACGTCATGGAAATCATCCGGGCGATGGCCCAGAGCAAGATCGTCATCGTTACCATCCACCAGCCAAGTTCGAAGATTTTTCAGATGTTCGACAAGGCCATCCTACTCGACCGCGGCGGACGCATGGTTTTCTTCGGCACCCCGCACGATATGCTCTCCTACTTCGCCGAGGCCGAAGATCAGGAGCACTACGGCACCCCTCTCGGCGGCTGCCCGTCTTGCGGCACCACCCGGCCTGAGTTTGTCTTCGACGTCTTGGAAACCCCGCTACGTGATCTGGGAGGCGACGTTATTTACGAGGAAAATGACCGAGGACAACTCGTCCCCGTCAGGAGATATTCTCCGGACTACTGGCGCGACAAGTACGAGGCCTGGCGCCTCATGGAAGATGTTCGGCAGCCCTCCACCGAACCTCCTGCCTCGAAGACCCCAGAGGTGGCGGTCGAAGCACGCCGGCCCTGGCGGACTTTGCTACGTCAGGAATTTCTCCAGTTTCGCACCCTGCTGGCTCGGACCTTCATCAGCAAATTGCGCCATGGCAGCAACCTCGCAACCACCATGATCGCCGCCCCCGCTCTGGCGGCTCTATCGCTCTGGTTTTGCGCTATCCCGGCGGCGAAGGACCTTATGACTT
>CAXMPH010000136.1:0-4268 GCA_964195055.1 uncultured Chthoniobacterales bacterium
GAAACCGAAGCCGCTGGCCAGTTCGAAGTTAAAGCCCGTGGCGAAATGCAAATTGCGGTTCTGGTCGAGCAAATGCGCCGTGAGGGGTTTGAACTTTTAGTTTCACGTCCGGAGGTAATCTTCCGACGCTCTGATGATGGCAAGCTCCTCGAACCGATGGAGACCCTCTACGTCGATGTTCCCCCGGAAAACCTTGGTGACATCCTCCAGTCACTGGCTTCCCGCAAAGCCGAGATCGTTGACATGGAACACCATCCTCACAGCGTGCTCGTCCAAGCGGTTATCCCAACCCGTGGGATTATCGGTCTCGAAACCGATCTGGTTAATACGACTAAGGGCCTCGGTACCATGAGTCATTTGTTCAAGGAATATGGTCGGCACAAGGGAGACATACCCAGTCGAAGTAAAGGGGTGCTCATTTCCATGGAATCTGGAACCAGCATGGCTTATTCCCTAGACACCATTCAGGTGCGGGGTCGCCTCTTCATCGGGCCACAGCAAGAAATCTACACCGGAATGATTATCGGCGAGAATGCCCGTCCCGACGACATGCCGGTGAATCCCTGTAAGGCGAAAAAGCTTACCAACATGCGAAGTCAGGGAGATGGCAAGGGGATCCAGTTGGCTCCTCCCATCCTCATGACTTTGGAGCGTTCGCTCGAATACATCGCTCCGGATGAGTACGTCGAGGTAACCCCGAAGAGCCTGCGCTTGCGCAAGAAACTTCTCGATGCCAACGCGCGCAAGCGGGCCGCTGCCAAAACGGCACCCTAGCCTTTTCGGGGGCAAACTCTGGAAGCCTCGGCTTGTAGTCTTTCCCCTGGCGACGGATTAATCTCCCATGCCCCAACTTGAGGAAAGGCTAAAGGAGGTTTTTGGCTACGATACCTTTCGACCGCACCAGCGTGAGATTTCTCAGGCCTTTTTGGCCGGTCGAGATGCCTTAGCAATTCTGCCAACTGGGGCAGGCAAGAGCCTCTGTTATCAACTCCCCGCCTTAGTGCGGGGTGGGCTAACTGTGGTGATTTCTCCACTGATCGCCTTAATGAAAGATCAGGTTGACCAGCTCACGGCCAGTGGGGTTTCGGCTACTTTTCTCAATTCATCGCTGGAGGCAGCCGAAGCTCGTCGTCGCCTCGCCAAGCTCTACCGAGGGGAGTTCAGGCTGCTCTATCTCGCGCCGGAGAGGCTGATGCTTCCGGATTTCCTGCCCAAGCTAGGGGAGTGGGGGATGGCGGCTCTCGCGGTTGATGAGGCCCACTGCATCAGCGAGTGGGGGCATGACTTCCGTCCCGAGTACCGGCGCCTTCGTGAGGTCAGGGAGGTGTTCCCCAAAATTCCTCTCCTTGCTCTCACTGCGACAGCCACCCCGCGGGTGCGTGAGGATATCCGGAAGCAGTTGGAGCTGCGTGACCCGGAAATCTTTGTTGCCAGTTTCGATCGGCCCAACCTGACCTATCGGGTCCTTCCTAAATCAAAAACGGCGCAGCAGGTGGTCAAGTTTGTCTGCGGTCGTCCAGACGATGCCGGGATTGTCTATTGCCAGTCGAGGCGGTCAGCCGAATCGATGGCGGAGGCTCTCGTTGGGGCCGGTGTCGTTGCCATCCCCTACCATGCCGGTCTGGAACCGAAGGAGAGAGCCCGCAATCAAGAGTCTTTTCTTCGCGATCAAGCCAGGGTTGTCTGCGCTACCATCGCCTTTGGCATGGGGATTAATAAACCCAATGTGCGGTTTGTCATCCATGCCGATCTTCCGAAAAACGTTGAGAGCTATTATCAGGAAACTGGTCGCGCCGGCCGCGATGGGCTGCCCTCTGAGTGCCTGCTCTTCTATTCTCGGGGCGACGTGGTCAAGTATCTACGGTTTTTCGATGAGATCGAAGACTTGCAGGCGCGCCACGAGGCGAGGGCGCAGCTAGAGAAAATGACCCATTTTGCCGAGGATGCTCGCTGCCGGCGGGTGGCTTTACTCGGATACTTTGGCGAGCGCTGGGCTAAGGAGAATTGTGCGGCCTGTGATCAATGCCTCACCCCGAGGGAAACATGGGATGCCACCACGGACGTGCAGAAACTGCTGAGTTGCGTCCTGCGCCTCCGTCAGAAAAGCGGTTTCAGTACGGGATTGCAGCATGCGGTGGAGGTTCTGACTGGGGGTAAATCGGAAAAAGTCCTGCGCTGGAGCCACCAAACCGTGAGCACCTATGGACTCGGCAGCGATCAGCCTCGGGCCTACTGGGTCGATCTCGGTCGTCAATTATTGCGGCTGGGATTGCTCGAATCAACGGAGGACAAATTTGCCACCATCAGTGTAACGGAACCTGGCCGTGATCTGTTGGTCAAACGAGAAACGGTTATTCTAACCCGCCCCATGGCAGCGCCGAGCAAGGATGGGGCTGGGGTGGGGACAAAAAGACGTCGTTCAAGAGTCGGCGCCATCGACTGCGATGAGGGTTTGTTTAGTGCTCTGCGCAAACTGCGGGCCGAGTTAGCCAACGCTCGCGGGGTCCCCCCTTATGTTATTTTCTCCGACACCACTTTGCGCCAGATGGCTCGCACCTATCCGCGTGACGAAGTGTCTTTACTTCAAGTGCCTGGGGTAGGCGAAAGAAAGCTATCGGATTTCGGACAAGTCTTTTTAGGAGCGATTGGAGGATGGTTGAGGACAAACTCTCCGCGGCAATTTTCCTAGTTTACTATCGACTTGGAGGCGCTCTTCTGGTTTTCAAACCGCTATGACTAATGATGTCGGACAACTTCTTCTCGTCGGCCTCCCCGGAACCAAACTGGATGTGGCCACCGCTGCCATGTTGCGGCGGGTGCAGCCTGGGGGGTTTATACTTTTTGGCCGAAACCTTGAATCGGCAGAGCAGCTGCGCCGATTGACCGATGATCTTCGTGACCTCTCGGATGTCGAACCGATCATCACGATTGATCAGGAGGGAGGGAGGGTCTCACGGCTGCGCTTGATCGGGGAGGAGCCACCCAACGCTCAGCAATTGCGTGACCGGGGTAACCCAGATTTGGTGCGGCAGCATGGAGATATCACAGCGCGCTTGCTCCGGTTGCTTGGCTTCAATCTCGACCTCTGTCCGGTGCTCGATATCTCGTTTGATGATGAGGCAGAGAATTCTCTCAGAGGGCGGTGCTACGGGAAAAACGCCGAGCAAGTAACGGCGCTTGCTGGAAAATTTAACGATGCCTTGCGCGCCGGAGGCATCCTTAGTTGCGGTAAACATTTTCCTGGCTACACCATGGCAGCGGAAGATCCCCATCACTCTTTTCCGATTATCACTCGCCAACGAGCCGAGATGGAGGCAAACGAACTTTTAGTCTTTCGTCACTTTGCCTCGCGGGTCGACAGCATGATGATCGGGCACATTCACTACGCCTGCCTTGATGGGGAGGAGCGTCCCGCCTCGTTGTCGCCAGTCATTATCAAAGATCTGCTGCGAGGCGAGATGGGATTTCGCGGATTGGTTATGACCGACGATCTCGACATGGGGGCAATTTTGAATACGACAACTTTTGAGGAGATGTTGGCTCGGGGTTTGGCGGCAGGAAATGATCTCCTGATGATTTGTCACCGCGTCGAGATGCTTGAGCAGGCGCGCACGGTTCTGCAGAGGCAGCCCAGGCTGCTCAGCGAACCGGCCCTAGAACGGGTGGCCTCGTTTAAAGCCAAAATGGAGCCACCTCGGGAATTCTCGCGGGAAGCCTTTGACGCCGTCAATCGGGAGATTTGGAATTTGAGGGTGGCCACCCTAGGAGAAAAGGGAGCCCATCAGAAGAGTGTTGAAAATGGAAAACGTTCACCAGTAGAGCTTTATTAAATTTTTTTCGGCTCGGCTTGAGTGGGGATAAAGTTATTTTACTCTTGCTGCATTCTATTAGACGGGCTTATAAGTTACGTTCGGTCGCGACTTGGCGTTGGCGGCTTTTTATCCATGACCTCATTTCTCCCCATTGCAGCGGGTTCCCTAGCGGCACAGAATTTTCCTTTGCAGATTCTCGATAATGTGGAGTGGCTAACTAACTCTGCTTTTGTTTGTATCATCGTCATGGTGGTTGTTCTTTTTTTGGCCCGCCGCGCTACCAAGAAAATAAAGTTAGTCCCTGACGGACCTCAGAATGCCTTCGAGGCTATCATCGAAGTGCTCTATGACACCCTCGAGGAAATTGTTGGTCCAAAAATGGTCTCCAAGGTTTTCTCCATGTTGGCCACCCTCTTTCTTTTTATTCTCACTGCCAATTGGTTCGGTCTCCTGCCC
>CAXMPH010000137.1:0-4265 GCA_964195055.1 uncultured Chthoniobacterales bacterium
CGGTGAGTTCTCTGGTGAGATCACCCACATGCCAGAGTACCCTCAGGAGGGCGTCTTGCGCGGAGGGCATGTGCCAGGAGCACGAAGTATTCCATGGAAAACTGCGGTTGATGAGGATGGGACCTTTAAATCACGCGAGGACCTCGAGAAGATCTACACTGAGGGCTGCCGCTTGGATTCGAATAAAGACATTGTGGCCTATTGCCGGATCGGTGAGCGCTCCAGTCACACTTGGTTCGTCCTGACCTACCTGCTGGGCTATGAGAAAGTCCGCAACTACGATGGCTCATGGACTGAGTGGGGCAACCGTGTGGGTGCGCCCATCGCGCTAGGCAAGGACTAAGCTGATGGCGTATCCAGTCAAACTTCAGAAAATTATCGACCTCTTCGAGATTCTGCCCGAAGAGGAAAAGCGCGAGACACTCATCGCCTATGCCGACCAAGCAGCTTCACAAGTGCCTAGGGAGGGGGAAATATTCAGCCTTGAGGATGTTCGTAAGGATGAGGAATGTACCGATACGGTTGGAGTCTTTCTCGGGGGGGATGGTGAGCGTCAGGCGAGGTTTCGCATAACCTTAGGGCCGCAGGTCCAAACTTTGACCCGAGCCATGACCGCGATTTTATGTAAAGGCTTTGAGGGTGCCAGTATCGAGGAGGTCATGGAGGTGCCGGCAGACTTTGTTCCTAAGATCGTCGGGGCCAAGTTGGTGAGGCAGCGCAGTCAGACGGTCTACTATATCCTCACCCGGATGAAGAGTGCCTGCAAAGTCTGGCTCAACCGCGAGAGAGCCGCTTCCGCTTGAGATTTTCTGTTTTGAATGGGGGATTTCATCACTTAAAAGACTTGCTAGATCACGCTTCAATCCCGAGTTCGCTCTGGCTGAGGGGTGCTCTGCTTCTTCTCATCTCGGTTGCTTTAGTCAGTGGTAAGGAGGAAGGGAAAAATCCCGAATTGCTTTCCGTTCCAACCCCTCAGGGAGCAGTGGAGCGCATGGTAGAGTTAGCGGAGATTCTTCCTCAGGACCTTGTTTACGACCTCGGTTGCGGCGACGGTCGGATTGTGGTCACCGCAGCCCTGCTGCGCGGCGCCCGAGCTGTTGGGGTGGATATTGCCCCAGAACAGGTGCTGGCTTCGCGTAAGCTTGCCCAAGAAAAAGGAGTAGAAAACCTCGTGACCATTCGAGAGGGAGATATTTTTGATACGGATTTTGGTGATGCCGATGTGGTTTTCCTCTACTTGCGCCCGCATTTGATCAAAAAACTGATTCCTCAGCTGCGGCAGCTGAAATCTGGAGCACGGATTATCACCTTTGACTTTGCCATGGAGGGAGCCAAGCCGGAGCTGGTCGAGCGGGGAGCCTTTGGGGAGCGTGCGCACTGCACCATTTATAAATATACGGTGCCGTGGGTGAACGACACTGGAACGATCTGGGATATTTTCACGACGACCCCCTGACTCTGTCGCAGTCTATGAGGGACCTTGACGGCGTAGGCGCTGGAGGGTTTCGCTCAGCTTTTCTTCCGCTGCGGAAATTTCGGAAAAAAGTGTTTCTGCGTCGATAACCGATGCTTCGGCCGCGCTGGCGGCGGTGCGAATGAGATTGTCGTTGGTGGCTACAGTTAGGTGGTGGGTCTTGGCATATTTGAGGACGAGACGTTCAATGATGGCATCGGCGGTCTGTCCTCGCTGAGGGTAAAAAACCTGTACGCCAGCCGGTCCGGACATTTGGTTGGTCGTCTTGGAGTGGCTTCCCCCATCAAAAACGGCGACAACCCGTGTGCCCGAGGAATCCTGATAACGCTCAAGCAGCCCGATCAAACGCTCCCGGGCCAGCAGAGCCTGGTGCCGATGGAGGGCTGCTAGTTCGGGGTGGGCAAAAATAACGTTGTGGGCGTCAACTAAGAGAAAGTTTTTGGCCATGTTTGCTCGTTGTTAGGTTGGGTTGACATTCTTCATTTGAGGATTCATGATGCGCGATCTGCCACGCTTACGGCACGAACTTTTTGTCCTATGAAACGAACTTACCAACCTTCCAAGCGCACGCGCAAACAGCAGCATGGCTTTCGGGCGCGCATGAAGACCAAAAATGGACGTGCCTGTCTGGCCCGCCGCCGCCAGCGTGGACGTAAGCGCTTGCTCCCCAAAGGCGTCGAATTGCACTTCGCTCGTCACGCCGGCGCTTGACCGGAGTTCATTTTAAAACAGGCGGCTGGATGGCGGCGTCAAAGCTACCTAAAGCTGCCCGTCTCTCCAGCCGAGAGGAGTTCGCCAAGGTGCGCCGCCAAGGTAAGGCTCACCACGGTAAGCTCATGGTCATGGGGGGATGGACTGCCAGCAATGACCAGTCCGCACGTCTCGGGGTGATCACCACCCGCAAAGTGGGAAGGGCGGTGGACCGCACTCGCCTGAGGAGAAAGTTGCGTGAAATTTTTCGTTTGAATCGGGCCTCCTTGCCTTCAGGTCTTTGGATGGTCATTGTTCCGAGGCGCACCGCTGCCGCCACCAACTCCCAAGCCCTCGCCGAAGAATGGCGTGCTCTAGCTGGGAAAGCCGGATATCTGAAAGTATGAAGTTTTTTATCCTCTTTTTAACGCGTCTTTACCAATGGACGCTTTCGCCCTTTTTAATTTGGTTGGGAGGCCCCGGGGCAGGCTGCCGCTTTCAACCAAGTTGTTCCGCTTATTTTATCGAAGCGGTTGAGCTTCACGGGGTAACTCGGGGAGGTTGGCTCGGATTGAAGCGGGTCGGGCGTTGTCACCCTTGGGGAGGCTGTGGCTGCGATCCGGTGCCGCTCGACCCAGACAATGTTTCGACTAGGAGGCTGGGTTACTAAATGGATCGCAAGGCTTGGACAGTTATCGTCCTCTGTGTGGCTGCTCTCGGGCTCTGGCAGTGGGCTAATGTAACCTATTACTCTCCCACGCCTGAGCAACGGGCGGAGGCTCAGCGGGTAGTCGAAGAAGGTCGGGCCGCTGAAGCTGCCAGACCGCTGCCGCCCCGACCGGCCAAGGTCCTGCCCGAGAGAGAGTCGCTTGCCCTGGATATTCTTGCGCCATCGGTTCCGCGTGAGGTGGAAAAAGTTTCCACGGAATTGGCTGATTTTTATTTTGTCAGCGATAGCGCCGGAATCGAGCAGGTCATCCTCCTCGATCATCTGGGTGAGAACGGAGCCAAGGTGGCGCTTAATATTCCGGAGGCGCTCCCCATCGGATCAATTGGAGAGGAACCAGGAGTGGCCCTAGGAGGATTCATTCGGGAGGGATTTGGCGGGGGCAATGAATTGACTTACTCGCGGTTGATGCCGGATGGGATGAAAATCGATAAGGTTTTCACCGTCGATGAAGCGGAAAGTGGCCAAGGAAACTACGTGGTTAACCTAGCGGTGAACTTCACCAACATGGGAGAACTGGCGGTCCAGCGTTTGGGTTTCTACGTCAGTACCGGCGGGGCTACCCCCATTCACTCCAGCGACATGCCAATGTATACTGGAATAGGGTGGTGCCGTGATGGCAGCGCTACCTTCACCGATGTCAATTGGTTTGGGGAGAGTTCGATTCCTTTGACCGGCATCCAGTTGCGCTCGGCACGGAGCGTCTACGAGGAAAAAACGGATAAAATCCAGTGGGTCGGCTCTACCAACCAATATTTCGTTAGCATGGTGGCGGTGAGTGAGGGTGACCAAGGCACTGATGTTTGGGCACGGCGGATGGAACGGACCCATCCCGGGCTCAATGGTGGGGAAGAGGAGCTAGTTCTGGGCATTGAGGGCGCCTTGGGCCTGCCGGGATTCCAGCTCGAGCCCGGAGAGACGCGGTCCTGGGTTTTTCAGATCTACACCGGTCCGAAAGACTTGGATCGGCTGAGCGAACTCGGTCATGACCAGCAGACGGTGATGAATTTTGGAATTTTCAAGTGGGTCAGCGTCATTCTCCTCTACTCGATGAACGCCATCTATGGCGTGCTAGGGAGCTTTGCCGCTTCCATCATTGTCATGACGATTATCATCAAAGCGCTCCTCTGGCCGCTGCAGAACAAGGCGACGAATTCGATGCGCAAGATGGCGGCCCTTTCCCCGAAAATGGCCGAACTGCGGGAGAAGTACAAAGACGACCCGACTAAAATGAACCAAGAGCTGATGAAGCTCTACAAGGACTACGGGGTCAATCCATTCGGAGGATGTCTCCCGATGTTGATCCAAATCCCGATTTTCTTCGGCTTCTACTCCATGCTCGGAACAGCTATCGAGCTGCGCAACAGCTCCTTC
>CAXMPH010000138.1:0-3931 GCA_964195055.1 uncultured Chthoniobacterales bacterium
AAAAGGCGGGCAGGGTTCCCTCCCCCAGCACCAGTACTGGGTATGTTCTTCGCTCGAGTTGGGATGGTTTTAGACACGACTTGTCCACCACCACCCAACCTCCCCTCGGCAACTTAGGAGAATCTCATGGTCAGTGGAGATGTTTCACCTATCCCCGAGCCTTCCACCTACGCTCTGCTCGCCCTCGGCGGTGCTGTTCTTGGTCGGTTTGTTCTCCGCCGCCGAATCCGTGCCTGAGCACGAATTAAATCAGCCTTCCCTAAGAGATCGCCCTTACCGAGCGCTCTTTTTTTATGGGGCCGTTCCTCGGCCAACAATCCACCAAGATCCGCCTTGCTGGGGTCACCGATGACGTAGCCGGCGAGTTTATCGAGAGGTGGCGGCTCCATAGGTTGGCTGCCCTGCTCAGTACATGAGCTGGCGAGGCTCCTCCTCAAGATGGAAGGTTGAGTTAATCACCAAAAAACGCCACTGATCGCCTGCATGGGCCGCCATACTAACCGAGGCGTTGTGAAAGCGAAAAATACGGTGGATACGCTCCCGCGGTTCCGGGTACTCCTCTTCGACCATGTGAGTATGCAGAGCATTGAGGGTCCCTCCATGGGTAAAGACGGCGATGTGATCCTCCGCCGCCTCCCCCAGATCATGCAGAACCTCCCCGGTACGCTCCATCAAAGACCGCCGAGTTTCCCCCTTCGGTGGGGCAAAATCAAAATCACCGGACCGCCACCGAGCCACCGTATCTGGGTGCTCCTCTTGGCAATCGGCAATGCGCTTTCCTTCAAAAATTCCAAAAGAGAGTTCACGCAGACGCGGTTCCATTTCAACAGCCAAGCCGAGGAGTTGGCCGAGTGGCCCGGCGGTGGTTGAGGCTCTTCCCAAATCGCTACTAACGATTCTCTCGATCGGATACCTTTTGAGCCACTGGGCAGTCTGGTTAGCTTGGGCCAAGCCAAGCTGATTCAGTGGAATATCCATTTGGCCCATGGTCATCCCGGAGGCGTTGTGGGCAGTTTCTCCGTGACGTACGAAATAGAGTGTTTTCATTTAAAAGTTCAAGTGACCTTGTATGGTCGCTCGTCATTTCGTATAGACGGCGACGGACAAATGACAACCCGCGCGTCAAGCGCCCACAAAAATTTATGCACAAACTCGTATTGCTCAGACATGGTGAAAGCACCTGGAACCAAGAGAACAGATTCACCGGCTGGACCGACGTGGACCTGACAGACAAGGGCCGGGAGGAGGCCAAAACGGCCGGCCAGCTCCTCAAAAAAGAAGGATTCTCCTTCGACTTTGCCCATTGCTCCGTCCTCAAGCGCGCTTTGCGCACCCTCTGGATCGTGCTCGACCAGCTCGACGAACTTTGGATTCCTATCGAAAAAACTTGGCGGCTGAACGAACGGCACTACGGCAACCTGCAGGGCCTAAACAAATCTGAGACCGCGGCCAAATATGGAGAGGACCAAGTCCTCATCTGGCGCCGAAGCTACGATATCCCGCCACCACCTCTGGAGGAATCCGACGAACGCTTTGCCGGATTCGACCCACGTTATCAGGGAAACACCAAAGCAGAGTTACCTCTGACCGAGTGCCTCAAGGACACGGTGGACCGTTTTCTTCCCGACTGGAAAGAGGCGATTGCCCCCCAAGGAAAAAAAGTCGTCATCGCCGCCCATGGCAATTCCCTGCGGGCTCTTGTGAAATACCTCGACGACCTCTCGGAAGAGGAAGTGCTCAAACTCAACATTCCTACGGGAGTCCCCCTCGTCTACGAGTTGGACGACGACCTCAAGCCCCTACGGCACTATTACCTAGGAGACCAGTCGGCCATTGACGCCGCCATGGCGGCCGTTGCCTCACAGGGCAAGGCCAAGTAAAGCCGATGAGCCGCCCTGCCCCGGAAAACTGGTCCACCCGGATCGGGGTCATCCTTGCGGTGACCGGCAGTGCGGTGGGACTGGGCAATTTTCTGCGCTTTCCCGGCCTAGCGGCCAAGTACGACGGCGGGGCCTTCATGATCCCCTACTTTATCGCCCTCCTTCTTCTCGGTCTCCCCCTGGCCTGGGCAGAATGGGCGATGGGGCGCCACGGAGGAACGCGAGGTCATCACTCCGCTCCGGGGATCTTCCGCCTCCTCTGGAAAAAGAACCGGGCCGCCCCCTACCTCGGCGTGCTCGGGCTAGTCGTCCCGATTGTTATTTACATGTACTACGTCTTTATCGAGTCGTGGTGCCTTGGCTACGCCTGGCACTACCTCACCGGGGCGATGAACTTAGGGACAAATCCGGAGGCCTACACCCAGTTCTTTGCCGCTTACGTCGGCCTCGATGAAAATGCGGCTCTCTTCAGCGACTTCCTCGGAGGACCGCTCATTTTCCTCCTCCTCTGCATCGGGCTCAATTTCATCCTGATCAACCGTGGTCTGATCCGCGGCATCGAACTCTTCTGCCTCTGGGCCATGCCCTCTTTGGTCTTCTGCGCCATCCTCGTTCTCATCCGAGTGCTCACCCTAGGAACACCCGACCCGGCCCAACCGGAACTCAATGTGGTCAACGGCCTTGGCCAGATGTGGAACCTCGGAGGAGACAAGCAGTCCTTCTGGGCTTCCCTCGCCAATGGCAAAATGTGGATGGAGGCGGCGGGGCAGATTTTCTTTTCCCTCTCGGTCGGCTTTGGCGTCATCATTACCTACGCTAGTTACCTCCGCAAAGATGACGATATCGCCCTCAGTTCCACCACCGCGGTGGCGGGCAATGAATTCTTTGAGGTCTCCCTCGGCGGCATGATCACCATCCCCGCGGCCTTCATCTTCCTCGGTGCCGCCGGGGCGGTCGGTGGCTCCTTTGCCCTCGGTTTCAATACCTTTCCCCTTGTCTTCGAACACATGCCTCTGGGCCGCTGGGTCGGCTTTCTCTGGTTTTTTCTTCTCTTTCTCGCTGCCATCACCAGCTCCCTCTCCATGCTCCAGCCAGCCATCGCTTTTTTGCAAGAGGGTCTGGGCTTGAGCCGCTCTCGGGCCGCCTCCGTCCTCTGTGGAGTAGGTACCGCTGGCACCCTCTTCGTCGTTTGGTTCAGCAAGGGGTTGGTAGCCCTCGATACCTTCGACTTCTGGATCGGCACCTTCTGCATTTACCTCCTCGCCTCGGTGCAGACCTTTCTCTTTGGCTGGGTCTTTACCCCAAAACGGGGACTGGAAGAACTCGATGAGGGAGCCGAACTACGCATTCCCCGCATCTTTGGTTTCGTCATCAAATACGTTTCGCCCGTCTACCTCCTCCTCGTTTTTTCCGCGTGGGCCTATCAGGATGTGGGGCAACGCATCACGAGCTTCAGAGAGGATCCGGCGGTACGCTGGTCCATCCTTTTCCTCCTAGCCGTGCTGGCCCTTTTTCTCTGGTGGATTCGCCTGGCGGTACGCCGCTGGCGCACCGAGGAGGCGGCACCGTGACCACCTTTGGATGGATCATCATGCTTGCCTCGGTTGGCGGTAGCTCGGGATTCTTTTTCTGGTGTGTCTACCGCGTCCTCCGACCGCCGGACAAAAGCAAAAAAATGCAGGGTTTTCTCCACACCGAGTTAGAAATTGAGGAGAAAGAAAAACGTCAGAATCCCTAAGAGCTTGGGCGCGGCCCCTCCAGAAATACCCCCTCCTCCGGGGTCCAGGGATTGATGAGAAAATCTCCCACCGCCAACTCCTCGGCCAGCCCCACCGCTCGCTGGCGAAGAGAAATCGTTGAGATTCCTTCGTGGAATTGGGGAAAAGGCTCCAGCAACTGGGCCGAGCGGAGAAAGAGTCGGGCAGCGGGGCGGAGACGGCGCCCATGGATACGGTGCTCCGGCTCACGGTGATGGTGCTGCAGGTGGACAAACCCTCCGGCAAATTGGATGAGAGCCTTGTAAAAAACATAGCGCTGGCCCTCCGATCCCA
>CAXMPH010000138.1:3941-4221 GCA_964195055.1 uncultured Chthoniobacterales bacterium
CTTGGTGCTTCCCCATTTGCTCTAGCGGTCAGCCAAGGCCTGGTGATCAATTGTTTTGAGACGCTTATCTCCGGAGCCAAGGCGGGGAATGCAATCGATCAGAGCCCTTGTATAAGGATGCTGAGGATTGCGAAGAATTTCCTCCGTGAGCCCCTCTTCCACGATCTTGCCTCGATACATAACCAGCACCCTTGAAGCGAAGCCTGAAACAATTCCGAAATTGTGGGTGATGAGAATGACCGCCATGCCGAAGCGGTCTTTCAAGGTAGCGAGCAGCTCC
>CAXMPH010000139.1:0-3930 GCA_964195055.1 uncultured Chthoniobacterales bacterium
GATCTCGTAGCCTTCTGGCGCATCAATGAAGGCGAAAATTGTGCCAGTGGACGAGGTGGTTGGTCCATCGGAAAGAGGGTAGCCCTGAGCCGCGGCGGCCTTGGCAAATTCCTCGAGATCCTCGACCTCGAAGGCGAGGTGGGTCAGGTCCGAGCCGACCACCACGGGCCCACTGCCATCATACTGGCAAATCTCGATAAGTGCCTCACTCTCCGGTGCCTTAAGAAAGACCAGTTCGGAACCGCGGGGGGATTTGTGACGACGAATTTCCTCGAGGCCGAGGATGTCCTTGTAAAATTTGACGGTGCCGGCGAGGTCGGCCACCCGATAGCGGGTGTGGAGCAGCTTAGTTACCATGGATTATCCTTAGCACAGCTCATCCCCTGATGTCTCCCCGTTTCGGGGGATGCCGCGAGCGCAGAGCTCCCACGAGTGCACTTGATCGAGGACAACCCCCACCATTCCTGGGTCCGTCCCCACCGCTCTGGAATAATAGAGCCGGCGACCGGAGAGATAGTGGGGATTTTTTCTCTCCCGCTGGAGGGCCGTCCCCTCCTCGGCGATACCCAAGAGTTCTGGGATGTCCTCATCGCTGTGCAGTCCATCGGCAATAAAAAAGGGCACCGCGATGACCTCAGGGCAGGCGGTTAACTCGCGCCAGTCCTCGATCTTGGGTGGAGTCTCCATAAAGGCACCATGAACCTCGGAGAAAATACCCCGCTGACGCAGAAGCTCTACCTGGGCCTCAACCGCCTCAGAACTGCGGGTATCCCGCGGAGTCCCGTGCCCGAGGACAAGTAAGGCGGCGGCCGCATAATCCACTTGGGGGGCCGCCTCGCGGGCGCGGTGGAGCAGCACCTCGGTCATCCGTGGATGGGTGCCCACCGGATGGCAAAGCCGGAGAATCTGACCATTGCCGTGGTCGGTTACCGGGCCGGTCAGATTAAGTTCTTTGGGGATGACATTGCGGACGAAGTAGCCCTCCACTGTGAAATTCGGAACAATGAAAACCTCCGGCTTGGTCAAGGTATCAAGGGCCTGGCGCAGCCCAGGCTTTTCTTTCCAGAAGCCGCAGACCACTTCCCCGAAAAGCCCCGAGGCCCGCAACCGTTCAGTCAGCTCCCGAGTCGGCCGGCTGGAGGTCTCATTGACGCTTGATCCGTGAGCCAGCAGAAGCAAGGCACAGTCCGGCTTGGGAGTGAAAGGGCTATCCATTATCCATACTTGTAGCCATGCCAAGGGGGAGCCGAAACCATAAAGCGCTCTGGTTCTTCTCTCTTTCACCTCGGTGCCCCGCGAGGTAAAACCTCTCCGTCACCATGACTATTCCCGCCATCTACCTCCTTATCGGACTAGTCCTTCTCTACTTTGGGGCTGAGAGCATGGTGCGGGGCAGTTCCTCTCTTGCCCTCCGTCTCGGATTGAGCCCCCTAGTTATCGGGCTGACCGTAGTTGCCTTCGGTACCAGTTCCCCCGAACTCTTCGTCGGCCTCAAGGCCGCCTTAGCCGGACAAAGTGCGATCAGCGTGGGCAATGTGGTGGGCTCCAATATCTGCAACATCGGACTGATCCTCGGACTGAGCGCCCTCATTCTTCCGATTGCCACCTCCTCTCAGGTCATCCGCGTGGATATTCCAATCATGCTCGGCATGACCGCCCTCACCCTCATCTTCCTCGCCGATGAAACCATCGGCCGATTCGAGGGCGCCGTCCTCGTCAGCTTACTGGTCGGTTACATTATCTTCAGTATCCGCCTGGCTCGAAGGTCAGGAAAGGACGCCCTCGCGGCTGCCTTCGATCACGAGGTCTCGCTTTCCAAACGAGGACTGGCCATCGACCTCCTCATGGTAGTGGCCGGCTTGATCCTCCTCATCTTAGGTGCGCGCTTTCTCGTCAACGGCGCCGTGGCTATCGCCTCCGCTCTCGGATGGAGCGAGGCCCTGATCGGCCTGACCATCGTGGCCATCGGGACCAGTTTACCCGAAATCGCTACCGCGATGCTGGCCTTGGTAAAGAAGGAAGCCGACCTTGCCCTCGGAAGTCTGGTCGGATCCAATATTTTTAATCTGCTGGCCATCCTCGGCCTCACCGCTCTGGTCCAACCGCTCGATGCCTCGGGCATCGGCTGGATTGATCTCGGAGCCATGGCCGCCTTTTCCGTTGCCCTCTGGCCCTTTGCCTTGCACCAACGCCGAATTGGCCGACGCGAGGGAGCTCTTCTTCTCGGGGGCTATCTTCTCTACATTTTTTGGCTAGTTCGGTCTGCCTAAGTACCTCTCCGGCTTCTTTGGGCTTGAGCCTAAGCCTCTCCTAGTGCAAAACGCCCGCCGTGTTGTTGCTTGCCGCTAACCTGCCCACCGCCGTCATCGAGCCGAATCCGTGGATGATCATCCCGTTTGTGCTCATGCTGCTCTCGATTGCCCTCATGCCCTTTATCCATCTGCACTGGTGGGAAAATAATTACCCAAAGGTGGCGATTGGATTGGGCCTCTTCACCGCCACCTACTACGTCGCCGTCCTAGGGCAGACCGGGAGATTACTCGATGTGGGGCATGAATATTTCAGTTTCATCTCGCTCATCGGCTCACTCTTCATCGTAGCCGGAGGTATCCATATCCGAGTCCGCGGCGAGGCCACCCCGGCCCGCAATACCCTCTATCTCGCCATCGGCGGGATCATAGCTAATCTCGTGGGTACGACCGGAGCTTCCATGCTGATGATCCGACCGTGGATACGGATGAACAAATACCGTATCACGGCCTTCCATGTCGTTTTCTTCATTTTCATCGTGAGCAATGTCGGAGGAGCCCTCACCCCCATCGGTGACCCTCCCCTCTTCCTCGGTTACCTCAAAGGCGTTCCCTTTTTCTGGACATCGATCCATCTCTGGATGCCGTGGATTTTCATGATGAGTGGACTACTCCTCATTTTCTACGTTACCGACCATTTCAACTTCCGCCGCGCCCCAGAAGTGGTCCGCGAACTCGAAACCGGCTACGAGAAGTTCAAGATCGAGGGCAAGCGCAACTTCTACTTCATCGCCATCATCATCGGGGCTGTTTTTCTTCCCGAACCCTGGCGCGAGATCATCATGATCTTGGCCGCCCTCGGCTCTTGGTTTGCCACTCCCAAGTTGATTCACAAGATGAATCATTTCAATTTCCACCCGATCAAAGAGGTAGCTTGGCTCTTTTTCGGCATCTTCGGGACGATGATTCCCGCCCTTGATTACCTCGAACTGCACTCCGACGCTCTCGGAGTAACAACTCCGATACAGTTTTACGCTTTCACCGGAGTCCTCTCTGGCATGCTGGATAACGCCCCGACCTACCTGACTTTCCTAGCCGCGGCCCTCGGCCAAGAGGGGCTCAAACTAGGAAATCCCGCCGACGTGGCCACTTTTGCGACTTCCCACACGCCCATCCTCGCGGCCATCTCCCTCGCGGCCGTCTTCTTCGGTGCGGCCACCTACATCGGCAATGGCCCCAACTTCATGGTTAAGGCCATCGCCCAGCACGCCAAGGTAAGCACCCCTTCATTCTTCGGCTACATCCTCCGCTACACCCTTCCCATCCTTGCCCCCCTCCTCATCCTCACGGCTTGGCTCTTCCTTACTTCCGACTAAGCGAGCCTGCCAAAAAGGAAACGGAGGTGTTTGGTCCACCCCCTCAGCGGGTTTCCACCGCCTCCATCTCGGCAAAGACATAGCCAACGAAAACTCCTACCTCCAAGCGGAGGGGCAGACGGAGTTCGTCATCGCTCACCCAAACCGTGCCATGGCGAAATTTGGTGTGCGGGCTCAGCGAATAGTCCTTTTTGATCTGATCAATGTGGAGGGAGAGACGAATGACGGGGTGATCACCACCACCCCAACGAAGTTTTTCACGCCCCTCTACCCGAACTTCGACAAGATACATCCCGTCTCCAGGA
>CAXMPH010000139.1:3940-4216 GCA_964195055.1 uncultured Chthoniobacterales bacterium
CCGATCCCCATCCTGCAGGAGTTGGCTGCGGGCGAGAAGGATGGCCCCGGCCATGTCTCGCAGACCCGCCACATAAAAATTTTTCCACTTGGGGGGCTTGGCCCCCTTACTCTTACTCTCTCGCCAGGACCGCCCTCCCCCGGAGCGAAAGACCACTTTTTCCTCCACCTCATAGCGCCGGTAACTCTCGATTAAAGTGAAGTCGAGGCTTTGCCAATCTTCGGTGGCCACCGAGGTGTTGTAGGTGGCATCCAGTTTCCATAAGGCGCGGACCCA
>CAXMPH010000140.1:0-4206 GCA_964195055.1 uncultured Chthoniobacterales bacterium
TGTGGTAAATCGACCACCCTCTACACCTTCCTTTCCAGTCTTAATACCCGTGAGCGCCGTATCCTGACGATTGAGGATCCGGTCGAGCACAAGCTGCCCGGGGTCAATCAAAGTTCCGTCCAGGCAGATATTGGCAATACCTTTGCCAATCTCCTGCGCAGTTTTCTTCGGGGCGATCCCAACGTCATCATGGTGGGAGAGATGCGTGATTATGAGACGGCCGAGATTGCCATCCGGGCTGCCCTGACAGGTCACTTGGTCTTCAGTACCCTGCACACCAACGACGCCGTCGGAGGAATCACCCGTCTCATTGATATGGGGGTGGAGCCCTTCCTCGTTGCCAGTGCCGTGCGCGCCTTTCTCGCCCAGCGTTTGGTGCGGCGCCTCTGCCCGCACTGCCGTACCCCAGCCCAGACGGGTGATTATGCCCCTGACTATCTGCGTAGTATTGGCTTTCCCTCCGAGTCTCTCGGGAAAATCATGCGCGCCGCTGGGTGCGAGGCCTGCCGCCAGACCGGCTATGAGGGACGTTTGGCCATCGTAGAAATCTGCTTGGTCACGCCCAAGCTACAGGAACTCATCACCCGGCGCAAAACCGCGGCTGATCTCCGGCCTGCCGCGGAGAAAGAGGGAATGAGGCCGCTGCGCAAATATGGATTCGACAAGGTCGCCGAGGGGGCGACCACGATCGAGGAGGTCATGCGGGTCACCACCGCGGATGTCAGCGCCCAGGACGAATAGCTCAAGCCATGCCCGTTTTTCTTTATCAGGCGGTGCAGGCGGGCGGGGGACGTCTCTCCGGCGAGATTGAAGCGCTCAGTCGTCAGGACGCTTTCAGCAAACTACGGCAGCAAAATCTGCAACCCTTTCATCTCAAGATTAAGGGGGCCAAAGTGGAAGATGAGGATGCTGAGTCCGGTGGGGAGAACGGGGGCCATAATTTGAGTCGGCCTCAGGTTCTCCTCTTCACCGAAGAACTCTGCGAATTGCTCGAGGCGGGGCTCAAACTTGACCGGGCCCTCCAAGTGATCGAGCAACGGGAGGATAAGAGTGCTCTGTGTCAGGTGGCGGCCAGCGCCCGGCTCTCTCTCCGGGAGGGTCAGACTTTTTCTGCGGCTCTGAAAAAAGCGAGTCCGAGCTTCTCCGAGCTCTACTGCAATATGGTCAAAGCCGGAGAAGCCAGCGGCACCGTCTCCAAGATTCTCAAGCGTCAGGTCGACTTCCTTACCATGATGGGTGACCTCCAGCGCCGGGTGACCAGCGCCTTGATTTATCCCTCGGTTATTTTTTCTGCCGGGATAGCTCTCCTCGTCATCTTCATGACATTCCTTCTGCCGCAGTTGACTTCCCTCCTCAACAAAACAGGTCAGACCCTGCCTCTGGCCACCCGAATACTCATCGGGGTGAGTGAATTTATGGCGGCCTATTGGTGGGTCCTTATTCTTCTTTTTTCCGCCGCCATCCTCGGTTTTCGGCACTTCACGAGCAAGGGCGAGGGGCGCGCTTGGTGGGATCGGAGTAAGTTGAAGCTGCCAATCTTTGGCCCCTTGCTCCGCATGCGATTTTACGCCCAATTCACCCAAACCCTCTCGACCCTCCTCAACAACGGGGTCTCGCTGATGCAGTCGATGCAACTGATCCGCAATGCCACTCCAAATATCTACCTCCAGAGTCTTCTGGAAAAAGTGGCAGCCAATGTGCAGGACGGTGCCCAACTTTCTCGGGCGATTGCCCGCACCGAATTTTTCCCACCGACCCTCATCGATATCGTACAGGTCGGTGAAACAACCGGCGATCTGGGGGCCGCTTTGGAGCGCAGTGCCAAAAGCTATGACAAACAGCTCTCGGTGGTGATTGAACGGGTTACCGCCCTGATTCAGCCGATGGTCATCCTCATGGTTGCCCTCTTTGTCGGTTTGGTGGCCTACTCCATGATCACCGGGATCATGCAGACGGTGTCGGGTTTACCTAAACGCTAGCGGCGGTTCCCTTCTTCCTTAGAAATCTCCCGCCCGCAGCGAGTTGAAGGCTCGGCCAAGATTTTCCAGAACATCGGTGGGGGAGAGGGACTCGGTCGAGGTGCCGCCTTGGGTGAGGGCGATCTCGCCGGCTCGCCCGCAAACCCAGGACCCGATAGAAGCGGCTAGGTAGGTGTCCGCCCCTTGCCCCAGCAGAGCAGTGCAGACACCGGTAAGGACATCTCCCATTCCTCCGGTGGCCATTGCTGGATGACCGGTCGTGTTGTAGCGCAGAGGACGATCTTGTTCGGCAATGAGGGTGCGGGCCCCTTTGAGGAGTAAGGTAACCGGATGTTTGGTGGTGAACGCTTGGGCGGTGGCGGCCCGGTCTTTCATCTTTTTCCCGGCGAGGAGGCGCTGCATTTCCCCCGGATGGGGAGTGAGGAGGCGTGGTCCCTGTGCCTTGTCGAGGTGTTGCAGTCCGGCATGGGCAACGATGGTCAGCGCATCGGCATCGACTACCGTGGGAACGGGCGACTCCCGGACGATTCGCAGGGTTCTTGCCGCGGAAGCAGATCCAAGCCCCGGCCCGATTCCGATGGCATCGGCGGGGAAATTGAAGACATCGGTCAGATGCTGAAAGGGGCGGACCATGACCTCCGGAATGACGGTGCTGGCGAGGAGTTCGTAGGTGTCAGGTAGAGCGCCGAGAGAAACCAAGCCGCCACCGCCTTGAACCGCTCCGGCCGTTGCCAAATAGGCGGCCCCCAAGGTGCCGCGCGAACCGGCCAGAATAATGCTGCGCCCGCACTCGCTCTTGTTCGTCTCGAAGGCTCGCGGCGGCCAAGCGGCTCGGAGGAGGGGAGAGGTAAGCAGTTCTATGCCCGTTTCAGTCGGCCGGCCGAACTCAGGTAGGTCGAGCACGGCGAGGCGTCCGACATGATTGGTAGCGGCGTCTGTGACCAATCCGTTTTTGGCGTATCCCACGGCGGCGGTGTAGTCGGCCGTAACACAGGGGTCTCCGGGCACGCCGGTTTCGAGGTCGAGTCCTGAAGGAAAATCTACCGCCACGGTTTGGGCTCCCACCCGGCGACGCAGGCTGTTCATTTCCGCGGCAAGGGCGGAGAGAGGGGCGCGTAAAGGTCCGCTGGCGCCAAGGCCAACCAGAGCATCGAGCTGCACCAGCGGTCCCGCTTGGGGGGTAGCTGGCTCGAGTGGTTCCGCCAGAAGATTTGGTGGGAGGAGGTCGAGTTTTGCTCGGCTGAGCGGGGCAAGTTCTCCAGGATTGAAGGGGAGACGGACCAGAACTTTCCAACCGAGAGGCACGAGGTGGCGGGCAGCCACGAAGGCGTCCCCCGCGTTGTGGCCTTTGCCGGCATAGCAGACGAGCAGTCCCGGTTGAGGGAAGAATTGGCTGATGCAGCGGGCCAGTTTAGCTCCGACACCCTCCATTAAGACATCCGCTGAGACGCCTCCATCAAGAGTCTGCTGCTCCAGCAATTGCATGGCGGTGTGGGAGATTACCATGGGTCGAACCTAGGTCCCCGGGGGCTCAAGGTCATCCACGAACCGTAGCCCTGGGGGACAATTTTGCTCCTTGGCTGACCAAGCCGTGGCGGTCCGGTTGACTTGCGCCGCTGGTTCTCTACCCTGTCCCCCAGTCCGTCTTGGGCTATCCGATGAAAAGAGTCCTCTTTATCTGTACCGGAAATGTCTGCCGCAGCCCTATGGCTGAAGGACTGCTGCGCCAAATGGCCCCCCCTTCTCTCAGCCTTGAGGTGGCTTCGGCTGGCCTAGGCGCCGGTCGTGGACAACCGCCGAGTGCCTATGCCATCGATGTTCTCAAAGCGGAGGGAGTCGAGATATCCGGCATTCGGAGCCAATCGGTCAGCCCAAATTTGCTGCAGTGGGCCGACCATATTTTCACGATGACCCGAGACCACCTCGATATGCTCCTGCTGCTTTTTCCCGAGATCACGAAGAAGGCAATGGTTCTTCGGTCTGCTGGCACGTCCAAGGGGGGGAGGGTGGACGTAATTGATCCCATAGGAGGGTCTCGGGCCACCTACCAAGCCTGTAAGGAAGATATCAAGCGTGCCTTGCCGAGCATCCTTGAGATAATCACGGAAAATAATACCAATATGAGCACATCCATCAATAGTCCCGTGGACTTTCAACTTTCCCACATTCCCGCGATCGAATCGACCGATCCCGCGGTGGCCGAGGCCATCAAAAAAGAGGAACACCG
>CAXMPH010000141.1:0-3899 GCA_964195055.1 uncultured Chthoniobacterales bacterium
TGTCGGATTACGTTCCACGCGTTTGCGAGCCTCGGCCAGCATCTGCTCTATCTTACCCTTTGATAATTCATCCAACTCAGTCTGCAGAGCCACCGCTTTCTCATCCGTTGGCTCGAGCGCAGAAAGCTGTTTTTCTTTTTCTCGGATGGCGCGGGACAATTTCCGAGCCTCCACATCGCTTACCTTGCGGAGCAGTCCCGGGTCGGTCTCATTCGCCAGAGCAGAGAGGTAGCGATAATATTCTAAGGCGTTGTCGTAATCCTCAGTATTGAAATAAATATCGGCTAATTTCCGAGCCGCCTCGCGATCTGGAGCACCGGCTTGGTGTGCTTCGTAGACAAGCCTCGCTAATTCCTCCGGCGATTCATCGATCGAAACTACCTTATCCTCGCCGCCCGCATCCTGTCGCTGTTTGACCAACTGGGCAAAAGAAGACGTCTCGATCCCACCCCGCTTCATCGACCGCCGCGCCGCCGATTCTTTGGATTTATCGCGGGCCTCCAGATCCATCGGTTTTTTGCGCAGGATCTCCTCAAAAATTTTGGAAGCCTCGTCGTATTCCTCGATCCGCATCAGGTAATCACCCAGTTCGTGTGGGGCACTGGTATTTTTAGGATCCAAGGCAATCGTCTCGAGAGCAAAGCGAGCAATCGCCTCGAAGGCCCTCAATTGCTTCTGGGCCTGATCAATTTTGCCCTTTGCTCCCTCATCCGAAGCTCCCTTGAGCTCTTTACGCGCTGTCTCCGCTGCCGCCTCAGCGGCATCAAATAAATCCTTGTTGGCTGGCCCACCCCTGGGGTTGGTTTCCAGCGCCTTTTCGGCCATTCCCATTGCTCCCTTCCAGTCGCCGGATTCGATAAGTTTTTTAATTTTACCTCGTCCAAGAGAAAGTCCACCTCCGGATAATCCGAGGAAGCCAGACTTCGCAGGAGAGCGTCCAATCTCAGCTTCACGAAGCAATCTCCGCCCAGCCAAAAACTCCGGTTCATCGGCGACCAGCGGGCCAAGCAGGGAAATGACCAAGTCAAAATTGCCCATTTCGAGGGCACTCAGCGATTTGAGGTAAACAGCTCGCTTGGCAGGGGAAAAATCTTTTTCAGTCTTCACGGGTGATTCGCCATATTACCACTCTAGAGGCTCCCACGCAATCTAGGTTCAATCGCCGGAGTATCGGGATAACTACCCAAAATTCGGGCAAAAGGACAGACGCCCATCAGCTCGGTCAGCGCGGAAGCCACCTTGGCTTCCGCGGCGTGGCCCGCCAGATCGGCGAAAAAATAATACTCCCAAGCCTGCCGTTTTGAGGGGCGACTCTCGATGCGGGTCAGGCTGATTCCCGCCTTCTCAAAGGGAGCCAAAGCCTTGGCCAAGGCTCCGGGCTGATCCTTGAGGGCAAACATGACCGAAGTTTTGTCCTGTCCTGAGGGCCGGGAGGCCTTGGTGCCAACAACAAGGAAGCGGGTCACATTGCTGGAAGAATCTTGAATCGATGGCGACAAAACAGACAGACCAAATTCCTCAGCTGCCAGACCTCCGGCGATAGCCCCCGCGCCCTCTTCTGCGGCAAGTTGGGCCGCCCGCGCCGTACTGGACACCTCGACACATTCGGCCAAAGGCAGATGCTCAGCCAACCAGAGACGGCACTGCCCAAATGGCTGGGGGTGAGAGTAAACCTTACGAATTTCCTTGAGCGGGCCAGATCCGAGCAGATTCAGCTCGATCGGGAGAAAAACCTGGGCACAAATTTGGAGGGAAGTGGAGGTTAGGCGGTCGAGCGTTGCGCTCACCGCTCCTTCTTGTGAGTTCTCAATAGGAACCAGTCCGTAGTGGGCCCGCCCACGCTCTACCGCCTCAAAAACCTCTCCGATTGTCCGCTGGGAGATCAACTCAACCGCACTACCAAAATGCCGCGCTGCCGCTTCATGGCTAAAGGTTGTCCTTGGTCCAAGAAAGGACACCTTGATCGTCTGCTCAAGGGCCCGCATGGAAGAAAGGAGCTCGCGATAAATCGCCCGCAAAGAGGATTCGGGCAGGCGGCTTTGATTGGCCGCAGCCAAACGACGAAGCAGGGCCTCCTCCCTTTCCGGAGCATAGTAGGACTCTCCGCTTTTATCTTTATGATGCCCGACTTCTTCGACCAGTGCGGCCCGCTCACTGAGCAAATCCAGCAGACGATTGTCCACCCCGTCAATTGCCTTACGTAATTTATCTAAACTCATGGTGCTTCCTCCAATGCCAGCTTCTTCTCTTCATCGGATGACTCCGCTGGGATATCGTCCCTAGCAGGTGCCTCCTCTGCTGCCACCGGCAAGGGCAAATCTTCTGGGAGGCTCTCCTTCTGCGGGACGAACGGTAGCTCAACTCTTTGCAACTCAGCACAGTTGGGTAACTCTTCCAAAGACTTTAGCCCAAAGTGCTCAAGGAAAAATTCGGTGGTTCCATAGAGCAAGGGGCGCCCGGGCACTTCGGCCCGTCCGGTGATACGGGCCACCCCTCGTTCTAGAAGGGTATGCATCACCCCGTCCACATTGACTCCACGTACCGCCTCCATGTCCGCCCGGGTGATCGGCTGCCGGTAGGCTATAATCGCTAGGGTCTCCAAGGCCGACGGACTCAGTCGAGTTGGACGGTTCTCCGGAAAAAGCTGACGCACCCACGGGACTACGTCTGGGGTGGTTACCGCTTTCCATCCTCCAGCGCTCTCGACAAGACGAAATCCACGATCCTGCACCGCGTAGTCTTCCTCTAGCTCGGAGAGGGCCGCCATGATCTCCTCCGCCTTGGTTTTGGCCAGAGCCTTGACCACTTCATCTTCCGGGGCCGACTCGGCCGCCCCTTTGAGGTATTTAAGGCACTCGCCCGCCGACAGCGGTTTGTCAGAAGCGAAAAGCAACGCTTCAAGAACTCGGGTAAGGGGACTCATAAAATTGAAGAATGTAAGGATTTTCTATTTTGCGAAAGTCATCAACCGCAAATACCGATTCATTCTTCCGTAGGGACGGATTCTTGGCGGCGCAGCATGATAGTACCGAAAGACTCATCCTGCACCACCCGAACATGCCGCAAACGCACCAACTCGAGCAAGGCGAGGAATGTCGCCACCACTTCCGTTCTAGTGTACTGCCCGGAAAAGAGTTCTTCAAAGCGGAGCGGTTCGGTCTGGGGAAGGACCTTGAGAACAAATTCGATTTTTTCCGAGACAGTAAAGGTGTCAGCCTCAATCTCTCGCTCCGCTCCCCGGCTTTTCTCAATCTTGGCCAGCACCCGTTGAAAGGCGGCAACGAGGTCAAGAGCCCCGATCTCGCTAGCGAGCAAAGCCGCCCCACCATCCGTTGGCGGAGCCGCTGGGGCTCGACCGAATAATTTTGCGGCCAATTCTTGACGATCCCGCAGGTCGCCGGCGGCTTCCTTGAATTTCTTGTATTCGATGAGCTGACGGATCAGTTCCCAGCGAGGGTCCTCATCCTCCCCCTCCTCGTCGGCCGGACCTTGGAGATCAACTGGGAGCAAGGTCCGACTCTTGATGAAGAGCAAATTGGCTGCCATGACGATAAAATCTCCCGCGATCTCCACATCAATCGACTCCAATGCCTCAAGGTAGGCTAGGTACTGGGTGGTGATTCTTCCGATCTCGATATCGTAAATGTCCACTTCGTCCTTACGCACTAGGTAGAGGAGAAGGTCGAGCGGGCCCTCGAAGACATCGAGCCTGACCTTATAGGCCGTATCGATCACAAACGTTGATTACAGTCCACGCTTACGGCGCTCGGCAGCCAGCTGCGTCTTGTGCTTTTTCGAAGTAATCAGCCGCGTCTTACGCTTGCGCAATTGTCGGGAGAGTTTGTTGATAACCAGATCAATAGCAGCGTAAAGATCATTCTCCCGATCCTCCGCGTGAA
>CAXMPH010000141.1:3927-4181 GCA_964195055.1 uncultured Chthoniobacterales bacterium
CATCAGAACGACATGCGCCCCGATGATTTGATCCGACTGGACGTCGAGATGGGCTAATTTCGTTGCTACATAGGCATTGATCGCTCCCGTGAGCGCCAGATGACGCGGGCTCAGATGAATATGCATACGTCCTAATAAACCACGCTTGAGCTCCCACCGCCAATCCAAATGAAGACCTAACAGTTTAAGCAGACCCCCCCTGCCGATGAAATCTCTTCTGCCTCCGGATAAAATTTTTTGCGACTGAGACTTTT
>CAXMPH010000142.1:0-4147 GCA_964195055.1 uncultured Chthoniobacterales bacterium
AAAATGTTGTCGCGCAAGCGGTAGAATATTCCTCTGGCCGGTCGCATGATGGAAGCAAGACGAAGCTTGGGATAGACGATGTACTCAGGCCTAAGGGCTTCCTGCAGAACTTCGAGGAAGTGATGTTCTTCTGAGGTAAGTACGGACGGAGCGGGTTGGTAGGGGTGTCCCTCGCTCGGCAGGCGCAAACGGAAGAAAAGAAGCCCTGCCATGAAGCTTCCAGCCACCACGGCCAGAATGACGATGAAGCTTATTAATTCTACCGGAATCATCCGTTTTTAAGGTTTGCCTATCACCTGCTAATATCAATAAGAATCCTGAGTTGGTCGGCCTCCTCATCGGCCACTTCGGTCCTCCGGGGAGTGCTCTGGGGTCGCTCCTTCGAGCCAAGAGTTGCAATGTTGTTTGAACGCGGTGGCTTGGAGTTTAGTCTTAGTCTTCTATGCCCTGGCTCGTCTTCCTCATTTTTTCATCTCTCCTGCCACTTCAATCTCCCGCCATGGATGCCACTCCAACCCCAACTGAGCCGCCCTCCATCATACCTCTGCGTGACTTTTTCCGTAATCCACAGGGAGCGGCTTATAAGGTTAGCCCTGGAGGTGATTACATCTCGTGGATGGCGCCGTGGGAAAGCCGGCTCAATATCTTCATCCAGCCAGTCGATCGGAGTGTCGAGCCCAAGCGCCTCACCGATGCAACCAAGCGAGATCTTTCCGGTTATTTCTGGGCGGCTAAGGATCAGATTGTTTATCTCCAAGATGATGGAGGAGATGAAAACTTCCACCTCTACTCGGTCAATGTGGACGGCACCGGACGGCGTGATCTGACCCCTTTTCCTCAAGTACGGGTGGCGGTGGTAGACGACTTGCGGGACGACGAAGATCACCTGCTGATCAGGATGAACAAGCGCGACGCTCACATGTTCGACGTCTTCCGGATTAATACTCGGAGCGGCGAGATGGATCTGGTGGCGGAAAATCCGGGAAACGTTTTGTCATGGATCACCGATCACGAGGGCAAGGTCCGTGCTGCGGTGCAAACCGACGGGGTCAACCAGGAGTTGCTCTACCGGGCCAATGAGGAAGAAGCCTTCAAGACAGTCTTGACCACTGATTTTCGCGAGAGCGTCAGTCCTCTCTTTTTTACCTACGACAACAAGGAACTTTACGCTTCCTCCAACCTCGGGCGTGACAAGGCCGCCATCGTACGGATCGATCCTGCTACGGGGGAAGAGCTTGAAGTGCTCTTCGAGCATCCCGAGGTCGATACGAGTAGGCTGGTTGGTTCGGACAAGCGGAAGGTTATCACCGCAGCGGCCTTCACCCGGGATAAGCAGGAATATCATTTCTTCGACTCGTGGCGTCAGGACCTACAGGACAGGTTGGAGAAGAGACTGCCGGGTCAGGAGGTCGCCCTAACCTCTTTGGACCGTGAGGAGGAAAAGTTTATTGTCCGTACCTATAGCGACCGTTCGCGCGGGGCTTACTGGTACTACGACAGCCGTACCGCCGAGCGGCGCAAATTGGCTGATGTCTCGCCCTGGCTCGAGGAGGAGAAGTTGGCCTCGATGGTCCCCGTTCGCATCCCCGCCCGTGATGGTCTTGAGCTTCCGGCCTACCTCACCCTGCCTCCCGGATATGAGCCTAAGGGCCTGCCTGCCGTCCTCTATGTGCATGGTGGTCCTTGGGCCCGAGACACCTGGGGATTCGATGGCACGGCGCAATTTCTCGCCAACCGTGGGTACGCTGTTTTGCAGGTGAACTTTCGGGGGTCCACAGGCTATGGCCGCGAGTTCTGGGAGAAAAGTTTCAAGCAATGGGGCAAGGCCATGCAGGATGATCTGACGGACTCGGCCAAGTGGTTGGTGGAGGAGGGAATCGCCAATCCCGGAAAGATTGCCATTTATGGCGGTAGTTACGGCGGCTATGCCGCCCTCGCCGGGATGGCTTTCACTCCGGATGTCTATGCCGCGGGGATTAGCTTTGTCGGTCCCTCGAATCTCTTCACTTTGCTGGATAGCGTTCCCCCTTACTGGAAGCCTTTTCGCCAAATGCAGTACGAGATGATCGGTGATCCCGAAAAAGAGGAGGCACTGCTGCGGGCCGCTTCTCCCCTGTTTTCGGCGGATCAGATCAAGGCCCCTCTCCTCATCGCTCAAGGCGCCAACGATCCGCGAGTCAAGAAAGCGGAGAGTGACCAGATTGTGCAGGCTCTCCAAGAGCGTGGTATTGATGTCCCTTACGTGCTCAAGGAAAACGAAGGCCATGGCTTCGCCAATGAGGAGAATCGGCTTTATTTTTACCGCACCGTCGAACGATTCCTAGCCAAGCACCTTGGTGGTCGCGCTGAGGTAAGCCAAGAGAAGACAACGGAACTGGATGACCCCGCCTCAGGAAGTTGAGTCTTCGTTAAATGACAAAATCTGTTCCCTCCTTCGGTCAAAATCTAAAAACTAGCCATCGAAGGAGTCGTCCCTCCAGCTAAGGGGGCTGAGGAACTTGCCTTGCTTGGCGGGCCCGTGCGGCTTTTCCTTGGCAGGAGGGCAGCATCTTTTTAACCTCCAAAGATTATCCAATCATTCCATGGCCGAACTCGAAAATAAATACTCTGAAAACGTTGCTGGTAAATTTTATGTCGATGACCAGTGCATCGACTGCGACCTTTGCCGAGAAACCGCTCCGGCCAATTTCACCCGCAGTGATGATGGCGGGTACTCCTATGTCTACAAGCAGGCAGGGTCTCCCGAAGAGGAAGCTCTCTGCAAGGAGGCATTGGAGGGTTGCCCCGTCGAGGCCATTGGCGAGGACGGAACCTAAACCGGTTCCCTTCCGATCCTCAGCCTGCTTGCGGATTTATTTATGAGTCGCTGGGGTGACACTGTCATGGCCGAGTGGCGGCGTTACCGTGAGCCACGCGATACAAGCCACCGTACTTCTGGGGTGCGGACGGCTCTGTCTGGATTGCTCCCTAAGCTTGGCCTCGGTCAAGCCATGGACGAACAGGCCGTGCGGAGGGCTTGGAGTAGGTTGGTCGGGGACTTTATTGCGGCCCAGTCTGCCCCCGATCGCATTCGCGGCGGTGTCCTTTATGTCAGGGTGCATCAGTCCAGTGTGCGGTTCGAATTGGAGCGTATTTGGAAGGCGGAGATTGCCCGCAAGTTGGCCGAGGAATTCGGCAAAGATAAAATCCGCGAAGTGAAATTTTTTAGCTGATCATGTTGCGCAATCTTCTCCTCGATTGGTCTGGCACCTTGGTGGATGACCTACCTCCGGTGATCAGCGCAACCAATCATGTTTTGCAGCACTATGGGCACCCGCCCCTCACCCGGGAGGAATTTCGGGTCAGGTTTCGGCTGCCTTTTGCCGATTTCTATGAGGAGTGCCTCCCCGGGGTACCGCTGACGGAGGTGGATGCTCTTTTCCATGGCCGCTTCGTCGAAATTCAGGATGAGGTGATCCCCCTCCCGGGGCTCCACCAGTTTCTTGAGTTTTGTCGCCTCGGGGGGCGGCGGCTCTTTCTCCTCAGTTCGATGAAGCGGGATCATTTCGAGTTGCAGTCTGCCAAGATCGGTGTTCGTCATTATTTCGAGCACGCCTACGCCAGCGTGCTGGATAAGCGAGCCAAGATTGAGGAAGTCCTTACCACTCATGGGCTGGCCCCTGAGGAAACAGCCTTCCTTGGTGACATGGTCCATGATGTCGATGCAGCCCGTCAGGGAGGGGTGATGAGCATCGCGGTCCTCACCGGATACGACTCGATCGAGAAGCTTTCCCCCTCTAAGCCGGACGTTGTTGTTTCTTCTCTTGAGGAACTGCGTCGGCTTCTCCAGCACGATATTTTTACACGCCCAGTGGCAACTGTTGGGGCGCTTCTTCTTTTTCAGGACAAAATCCTCATGGTGCGTACCTCCAAGTGGAACAACAAATGGGGGATTCCCGGAGGGAAGATCGAGCGCGGTGAAGCGGCGGAAGATGCCCTACGGCGCGAGGTGAAGGAGGAAACCGCGCTGGAAGCGGCCAACATCCGTTTCGTCATGGTACAGGATTGTATTGATTCTACCGAATTTCAAAAGCCGGCCCATTTTCTCCTCCTCAACTACACCGCAGAGGTAAACAGCGATGCGGTGCAACTCAACCAAGAGGCGGAG